>JBIKSI010000029.1:0-27012 GCA_044348665.1 Crocinitomicaceae bacterium | reverse complement strand
TCATGTAATTTATGTTTGCAAGACCAAATTACATGAAAGTGGGGAATTCGTAACAGAAATCCCCACTTTTACAAGATTTTTTTATCGGACACTAGTGAAAAAAAATGTACCTTTAAACTAAAATTTTTTTTCAAAATATGAGATTTCAAATTTTAATTGCATTATTTACTCTGTTTGTAGGCTTAAATTCCGGCTTTCTTTTATCATATTTTAATTAGTGCTTCACAACAATTCTTTTTGTTGTTTTTGTACCGCTTGAAGTTAAATTCAATAAGTAAACACCATTTTTGAAATCTTCTACATCAATTTTCTTAGTTCCAATAATCTTTTCTTCGTAAACAACTTTTCCTAAAACATCCGTAATTCTTAAAGTCCCTTCTGTGTTAGCATTTTGCAAACTAACTGTTAACATTTCAGAAGCAGGATTAGGAAAAGAAGACAACACTACATTTGTTGATTTCGTTTCTTTAACAGACGCCGTAGTAGTCGTAACTGTAACGTCGATTGAATCCAATTTCACATCATTTTCAACAACATAATATCTATATTGACCTGTTCCGTTTACTAAATCACTTGGGTCGATATGAACGGCTAATAAGCCACCTTCACCAGCAGCGATTAATTTACCAGATCCGGGAGTTGTCCAAGGATTGTTAGCACTTGCAAGATAACATGTCCCTCCGAAAGCATCACCTATCTCTCCCCAACAAATGTAATCAGACCAATCTGCTTCTGGAACATTTAAACGAGTTCTTGTAATTTTCAAGTATTTGTCCGTGGCATAATTATTCATTACATGTAAATCAATTTCTTGATCTACCGTTCCACTTGCCATTTTTGTATACACTGAACCATTCAACTCCTCCGTTTCACCTGAATGAACTATGCTTATTTGAGACATCGCAATGGATGCTGAAAAGATTAATCCAAGAGTAAGTATAATTTGTTTCATATCTTTTGAAATTATTTTATTAACACAAATATACTGAAAAAAATGTACCAAAACACAAAAATTTATTTTTTTAACTAAAGTTTTATATTTGACTTGCCAATACTTAATTTATTTAAACCGTTGTAAATAAACATATTAAATTAAAATATTGCACTAATTAATTTTTTAGGATTACAAGAATTTATGCAAAAAAACACCTCATCGAAAAAAAAAATTAGTGTACTTTTGAAAAGTGGTAGCATTCTTGTATAAGCTCCAACTATAAAATAAAAAATAAAACCATGAAAATAATTGCATTTAGTTTATTGTTTGTTGCATTCACTTGTAAAACGTTTGCGCAAAACGCAGAAATTGGAAAGTCAATTCCATCAGTTAGTATAACAAACGCAGAAGGAAAAGCAGTAAATACAGCTCAAATTGGGAACGGAAAACCAATGGTAATCAGTTTTTGGGCAACTTGGTGTTCGCCGTGTAAGCGTGAATTAAATACTATAAATGATGTTTACCAAGATTGGGTTAGTGAAACTGGTGTCCAATTAGTTGCTGTATCCGTTGATGACCAAAAAACAGCAGATAAAGTGTTTGTTTACTCAGATGCACAGCAGTGGGAATACCTTGTACTTTCTGATATCAACGGTGATTTCAAACGTGCCATGGGAGTAAACAACGTTCCACACACATTCTTAGTTGATCAAAATGGAAAAATTGTTTATTCACACAACAGTTACTCGCCTGGTGACGAGGATTTATTGTACCAAGAAATATTAAAACTTTCAAAATAAGATTAGAAACGTTGTGAATTTTTTGCAACGTTTTTTTTGTAACTATTTATTTTATAAAAACTACTTATGAATTTTAAACAATTTTTGTTGTTTGGTTTTTCGATGTCTTCCATTTTTGTCGCTAGAACGCAAAATCAGCCAGAAACTTCCATTACTGGAAACCTTGAAACCACCTTCCAATATTTAAATGAAGATAGTTTAATCGGAGCCAATCAACCTGCATCTATAGGTTTGCTAAATTCCTACATGAATGTTTTTGTTACAAGAGGGAATTTTAAAGCTGGTGCTCGATTTGAATCTTATTTGCCAAGAATTCAAGGTTATCCAAATCAATTCGATGGAACGGGTGTAGGAATGAAATACATAGGTTATGCAAATGATTTTTTAGACGTAACAATCGGAAGTATTTACGAGCAATTTGGTTCTGGACTTTCATTGAGAACCTACGAAGATCGCGCTTTAGGTTATGATAATTTATTAGATGGAGTAAGAATTATTGTTAAACCTAAAAAAGGAATTACTTTAAAAGGTGTTTATGGAAAACAACGATTGTCATTTTTGAACGGTAGGGTAGAGTATGCTGAGGGAATTGTGCGTGGAATTGATGGAGATTTGCATTTAAATGAAGTTCTGAAAGTTCTGAAGGACAAAAAATTTGATTTAACTCTTGGAGCTTCCTTCGTGAGTAAATACCAAGTTGATAATAACGAAACTTATATTTTACCTGAAAATGTAGGTTCTTATGGAGGTAGAATTAAACTTCGTTATGGAAAATTGAAATTAGAAGTCGAACACATCATCAAAGAAAATGATCCTTCAACAGACAATTCCTACATTTACAATAAAGGCCATGCAACAATTGCAAATTTTGCCTATTCTAAAAAAGGATTTGGCTTCCTTGCATCCGCAAAATCAGTTGATAACATGAGTTTTCGTTCAGACAGAACAAAAATTCTACAAGACGTTTTTATCAATTATTTGCCGGCAATGAACAATACCCATACTTACAATTTAGTGGCTTCACTTTACCCTTATGCAACGCAACCTTTGGGAGAAATTGCCTTTCAAGTGGACCTTTATTACACTTTGCCAAAAGACAAAGAATGGGGAAAAAAATTAGGGGGGAAATATGGAACTAGTATCAATGCCAATTACTCTTCAGCTTACAGACCAATGCAACATGGTGTTAGTCAATTCTCAAGTGATTCATCACGAATTACTTATGACAGCAATCCATTTGATTTGAGTGACAGTTTGTATTGGCAAGATATTAATGTGAGCATAAAACGTAAAATAAATAAAAACTTCAGCTTAATTGCCAATTATTATAACATCATGATAAACAATGATGTAGCTAAAATCACTTCCGATGCAAAAGGCATCATTAAAACAAATATTGCTGTGTTGGAAATCGCCTACAAGTTCAATACAAACCATTCAATCCGTGCCGAGGCTCAAGCGCTGTTCACCAAAAAAGACAAAGGAAATTGGGCAACTATGGTACTTGAATACAATTATAAATCACATTGGTTTGTTGGATTAATGGATCAATATAATTACGGGAATCCAGTGAATGATTTGAAAATCCATTACCTGATAGGCACAGTCGGTTACGTTAAAGAATCATCAAGATTCACAGTTTCTTATGGTCGCCAACGAGCAGGTTTATTTTGTGTTGGAGGTGTTTGTAGATTTGTTCCAGCATCTAACGGTTTGACCTTTTCATTCACACATAGTTTTTAATTAGTTTTAAAATAAAATCATGGAAAAAATTCTTTCAAAACAAGTGATTATGAATTCAGATATCAAAGCAAATTACTTTAGATTCAAAATTAATTTAGTGTTGATCACAGTAATTGGACTTATGAGCATCCTGTTTGCTTGCAATAAAATTGATAATCCTTATCCGCCAAGTTCAGCTTTGAATCAAAGTTTATATCCGGGTACTTGGGATGATTACGTGGCAAACGAATGGCCTGTTTTTGATGCAAACACCAACACAAATAGGAATGTCTTAATCGAAGATTTTACTGGTCACAAATGTATTTTTTGTCCTGCGGCGGCGGCTTTAGCTGAAGATTTAAAACATGCCAATGAAGGACGTCTTTTTATTGCTGGAATTCACGCTGGACCAACAGGAATTGGAACATTTCAAGAATTGCATGCACCACTTTACACTCATGATTTCACCAACCCACAAGGATTAGAAATTGGCAATTATTTTGGAAGCTTGGCGGGTTCTCCTTTTGTTGGAAATCCGTTTGGTTCAATCAGTAGATATCCTATTGATGGCTTCAATACGCATGAGCCTGGTGCATGGACTTCCATTGTAGATCAATTAATTGCAGCAAATGATTTGAAAGTGAACTTACAAGCAAAAGCAAATTATTACGAGGAAACAAGAGGTTTGTTTTTGCATACTGAAATCGAAAAATTGAATGGTTTCAGCAATGAAATTGCACAAGTTGTTTATTTAATCGAAGATTCCATTATAAAACCACAATCTTTCCCTGGAGGAGTTGATTCAATAAATTATGTACATCACTACGTGCAAAGAAATTGTATTGATGGAAACGCATTTGGAAAAACTGTTACAGAAAGTTTTAAGAAGGAAAACGGCAAATATTACCTAAATTATAGTTACAAATTACCAAGTCAATATGCTGCGGACAATATGCATTTGCTAGTGTACGTCTTTGATAAAGTGAGTAATGAAATTTATCAAGTGATTAAAGTTGAACTTTAAGTCTTTTCTGGCTTAACATATTTCATTTAACAATAATTACAATAAGAAAAGGCTTTCACTTTGTGTTCGAAATTTGTTGTTGGATCGTAAATTTCTTCCAAAATAACTTGTAATACCTGCGGATACATTTCAATTAACTTTTGATTGGAAATATCACGTGCCTTAAACACAAAAGGATTGTTACGGAAATTCACAAATGAGATAATTGCACTTTCTTTCGCAACGACTTGATGTTTTTGGTAATACATGAAAATGTACGTCATCAACTGGAAAAAATGCTTGGTCTTTTTGCAAGATTCTACGACAAATTTTAAATCATCCTTCGAAAATTGTTTTTTCTCATCGTCTACATCTTTTGGGGAAACCTTTCCTGTTTTGTAATCAATGATTCGGATATTTCCATCCAATAAATCTATTCGGTCAATAAAACCTTTTAATTTTATTTTCTTAAGCTCATTAAACACAGGAATTTCAATTTCTGACTCAAAACTTTGCTCTAGTCCTTTGATATACAATAATGAATTCGGATTTTCGACCAAAAATTTCTTCTCTGATTTCAAAAATTGTTCTGTCAGCTCAATTGCCATCGAATAGGACAAGAAATTTTTACCTTTCACAAAGGCATCCTCTTCCCCATTGAAATGTTCTTTGAAAGCCTCAAAAAGTTTTTTGCGGAATTGAAGAAGCATCAAATCAATATCACTTACTTTTAAATTCTTTGCTGCTTTTTCTTTCTTTTCGATGTTAAAATCTTGATATAAATCTTCCAAAACTCCATGAATGATGGTTCCAAAGGTATTGTTTTCCATCTCCTCTTCTACCTTTTCCTCTTCACCGAATTTCAGAACGTATTTGTAATAGAAATCTAAAGGACATTCAAAGTAATTTTTTAACATCGACGCTGAGGTTCTGCTTGCAAAAAGCTCATCCATCTTAGCCAAAAGTTCAGCTGTTTTTGGAATAGATTTTTGTGCAGAATTACTAAGTTTTTCTTGAATTAAAGTGTAATCCTTCTTAATCAAATTTATGTTTGGATTTGCCTTTACCAATTCTAATTCCAACTGAGCGATGTAACGACTTTTCTCAGAAAAACCGATACCCTCTGCCCCATTGTGATAGGTGATAATCAAATTTTCGCATTGGTGCAACAAACGATAAAAATGATGGGCAAATAATCCTTGTTTATCTCGTGGAAGTGGTAGTTCAATAAAGCGTCTCAAATCCATGGGGATTAAGGTTTGAATTGGATTTGTAGGCGGCATTTTCCCTTCATTGAGACCTAAAACTATGATGTTTTTGAAATCCAACAAACGTGTTTCCAACAAACCCATAATTTGTAAACCATCAATAGGATTTCCGTAATAGGCAACGCTTTCCTTCGTCCATTCTTGCTGAAAAAGTAATTTAAAACTTCGCAGCGACATTTCTGGAAAACCTTCCAAAACACAATTTTGAAAATCTACAAGCACTTCGTCAAATCGCTGTATAATTGCCTTTTCAAGAATATTTTCCTCCAAAAGACGGAATTCATTGTACAAATTCACATTCAACAAACGAATGTTCTCCAAAGCAATTAGCCACGAGTTTTTCCAAGGAGTATAAAGCAATTGCAGCATTCTGTCCAACTTTTCTGAAACTTGAATTTTTCCTGGAGATTGAAAAATGATGTTTTTCTTTCTAATTTCTTGTTCGCGTTTGTACAAAGTTTTGCGTTCGTCTTCGTTTAATATTTCTTGAATAAAGGGATGATTCCAAATTGAAAGTAAATCTTTGAAATACACGCTTACTCGATTGTAACGCAAAAATCCTTCTTGGATTTGAAAAATCAAATCAACCCAAGTGCTTAAGGCGCTAGATTTTAATGGCAGACCGATGGTAATATTTGCTTTAGAAACAGACTTAGGAATATTTTGAATCAAAGGCAAAATCAGACTTTCATCGGCAAGCAAAACAAGTGTTTCATTGAGTTCTACTTCAGATTTATTCTCCAACAAAGTACTTACAACTTTCACTTGTCCAGTTAATTGTGAACAAGAAATCAGTTCCATATTTTTAGCAGAAGTAAGTAAAGAATTTTGAACCTCAGGGAGCTCTTTTTTTCCTAAAAAATCAGTAAATCTTCGAATAAATTGTCCCGCTTCATGATTTGTATCTTTGATGTAATAATTATCAGCATCAAAAACGATTTCGGCTCTTCCAAGATTGTACAATTGTTTGAAAATCGTCATTTCTGCCAAAGAAAGTGCATTAAAACCAGCAAATAGAAAATGATAATTTTTATTTTCTTGAAACACTAAGTCAATATTTTCGGAGAGCATTTTGTACACTTCACCTTGAAAGCAAGCATTTTGTTTTGCCAAACGACCTTTTAATTCATTAAAATAAAATGGAAGTCTTTCCCAAAATTCGAGGTATTTTTTTTGATTTTCACTTAATTCTTCTGAGTTAAAACTCCAATTCTCAATGTCTTTAACGTCTTTCAAATTTTTGAATAACTGTTTTGGATCTACCAAATATCGTTCAATTTCATCAAAATCGCTCAGTAAAATATTTCCCCAATTCAAAAACTCATCGAAGTTTTCTAAATTTTCACCTGCTTTTGTTAGTGGATATTTTTGATGAACCGCATATAAATTGAGAAGCAAATGAGTTTTACCTAGTACCACTTTTTTTGAATGTGCATTAATCCAATTATTTATGGTGACGATTTTCGGAGCAAAAAATGATTTACCAATTTGTTGAAACAGAGATTTTAAAACATATTGTTTCGCTCTTTCTGAAGGAAGCACGATGGTCCAATCTTGAAGAGGAATTTTGCTTTCAGTTAAGGTTTTTGCTAAAGTATCGACAAATTTGTGCATGGAAAAAATTAATGCCTAAAGATACAATTTAAATCAAATCAATTCCAGATACGAAAAATGTTTTTTTTAGGTCGATGCTATTTTTATCGTTTATTTTCGCAACAACATCTACTTTTGGGTTTCCAATAAAACGCGAAAAAATCCCCCATTTTACTTTATTTTTGAAGCGCAACAAATCGTTTTTTTCGTCTAGCCACCAAAAAATTAACTTGTGTTTTTCTGCAGATAAAATTGATTCAAACAATGAATTTAGACTTTTTTCGTCTTGTGCGGAAACACAATCAACTACTAAAAATTGGTGATTTTTTGGTTTTAAAAATTGATTTAAAACAGGAATAAAAGGAATTATTTTTACCAAAAGGGAACCCATTTTACCTGGGAGTCTTTTTATTTCCCAGTGAGCTTTTTGAACGCGTGCTGAAGCAATTATGTTGGAGTTTTCATTTACCAAAGCATACGTTTTTGCCCTTTTTATTTCTTGTTCGGAGTAAAATTGTTCGTCTTTGAATGTTGAATGAAGTTGATTAATTTCATTTTTATCGCTAATTTCAATTAAATTATTCGATAATTTAGGTTTTAAGCGAGAAAATGTAAAGGTTGTCAAACTTCCGATTTTTTCAAAACCAAATTGCTGCGACATCATTTTACTTCGCTCATTTTTCGGGTCGATGTAAGCGTAAAAATTTATTTCGGCTTGATCAAAAACTGCTTTAATTTGATTTTTTAAACTTGAGTTCTTGATCGTGTTTTTTGATTTTGAACTTTGAAATAGTTGGTCAAATGCGAAATAACGAATGTACCAAAAATTTCCTCGCTGACAAAAAGTGATGTTTCCTATTGCTTTTTGATTTCTTTCCAAAAATAAAAACAAAGGATTGTCTAAATCTTCAATAATTTCCTCTGTATTTAAATGAATATATTTAGCTCCATTTGTGCCCAAAGTGGTCTTTTTCAGTAGCATTTTTATGCTATCGTTACAATTCGCTTCAAGTTTAAATGGTTTTTCTATATTCATGTAAAACATTTATTATCAACCAGATATCTGTTTCTTATCCGATTATAACTGATATATGTTTGAAAAACAATATCTTATCTTTAATAAATTGATTATCAACACTATAAAGGTTGTTTATCAGTTTAAAACGGATAAATACCTAAAAATCAATTACTTAAATCTAAAGCACAGATTATCAGGTACTTAATGGTTTTCTATCCGTTTAAAACATCTTTCTAGTTAATATTCAACAAGTTAACTATCAAATTTGATAAATAAAACACGATTAAAAAATTAAGTACTTTATGCTTATCAAAAGTACAGCTAACTATTAATCAAATCGCATTCTTCACAATCTCCTCCACTTCTTCATAAGTCAAATCTTGTCGCTCACCTGTATTATTCCAGCCTCGTTCTTCAAATCGTTTTCTAATAATTTCTTGAATATCCTTGCAATCTTCTGTATAAGCGGAGATTTTTGTCTCAATTCCTAAACTTTGAAAAAATTCTTCCGTTTTAACAATTGCACCTTTAGCAATTTCTTCCTCTGAGCCACCTAAATTCCAAACTCTTTTACCGTATTGAGTTAACTTTTCTTTTTTGTTTTCAAATTTCACTTCATAAAGGCGTGGTGCAATAATCGCTAAAGTTCGAGCGTGATCTATTCCAAAAAGTGCTGTTAATTCATGCCCAATCATGTGCGTTGCCCAATCAGTTGGCACTCCACAACGCAAATTTCCATTCAAAGCGTGACTTGCACACCACATCAAATTGGAAGCGTATTTGTAATTTGTTGGTTCCTTCAACACTGGAAGTGCAATTTCAATCAAGGTTGATAAAATTGCCTCGGCCTCACGCTCTTGCAACAAATTATTTGTTGGATACGTCAAATATTGCTCTAAGGTATGCATAAATGCGTCAGTTATTCCGTTTGCAATCTGTTTTGTTGGTAAAGTCGCCACTACGCTTGGATCTAGGAATGAAAATTTAGGAAAAAATAAGGGTCCTCCCATCGTCATTTTCATCTTCAATTCACTGCGACTTATTACTGCTCCACTGTTAACTTCAGAACCTGTAGCAGGAAGAGTTAAAACAGTACCAAATGGAACTGCGGAATCAAAAACACAACCTTCTTTTCTTAATAGTACATCCCACGGATCAAATTTATAATTTACGGCACCAGAAATAAATTTAACACCATCAATTACAGAACCTCCGCCCACGGCTAAAATAAATCCAATCTCTTCTTGGCGAATTAATTCAACGGCTTTCATCAATGTTGTAAACTCTGGATTTGCTTCAATTCCTTTGAATTTAACAATGTGAAATCCTTGCAAATGAGATTCAATTTGAGCCAACAAACCTGTTTTTTCAATGCTTCCTCCACCATAAGCAATAAGAATTTTTTTACCTGAATAAAATTTTTGGATGTAAGAACTTAATTTTTCTAATTGATTTTTCCCAAAAATAACTTGTGTAGGATTTTGTATTTCGAAATTGAGCATAATTATTCGTTTGTTGTTTTTGTTTTTAAAAAATGTTTGATGATTGGATTTGCGATCACAACCAGTATAATGATAACAGAACCAATGTAAAATTGTTTACTCAATAATTCGTGCTCGTTCAACAAATAGATCGCTAAAAGCATCGTGTAAATTGGTTCTAAGTTGATGCTCAATGAAACGGTGAAGGTTCCTAATTTTTTGATGATATCTATTGTCAGTAAAAATGCTACTGAGGTACAAATTATCCCTAAAAATAAAAGCCAAGCAAAATCAGACCATGTCATCACAAAAAGTTCACTTGTAAATTGACCATTGAAAATTAAAACTCCTGTTAAAACAAGCAATGCCATAAACATTTCGTGGAAAGTGATTGCGGAAGAAGAAACTGTTTTTGCGAGTTTTGCATTAAAAACATTAAAACAAGCAGCTGCAAGTGCTGAAACCAATCCGTAAGCTAAGGCTTTGTAATCATCAGGTGAAAATTTTTCTGAAACGAAATAAATTCCATAAATAACGATTAGTCCAAGGGCAAACTCAAGCCAAGAAAATTTTGTTTTCATCACTAAGGGCTCAAGCCAAGTAACATGTAAAGTTGCCGTTGATAAACACAAAATCCCTAAAGATGCTGTTGAAAGTTGAATTGATTTGTAGAAAGTGATCCAGTGAATTGCCACAAAAACGCCAACTCCAAGCGCTAAGGCCATGTCTTTTCGAGCGGGAATTTTTAAGTCTCTTTTGAGTATTTTTAATCCAATAAATAAAGAAACTAATGCAATTAAAATCCTGTGCCAAACGAGCTCTAAGGCATCCAATTGAATTAATTTTCCTAAAATCCCCGTAAAACCCCACACAAAAATGATGAGGTGCATTAACAGATGATACTTAAATCGTTCAAACATGCCACGAAGTTAAGAAGATTATCTGTTCTTAGAGTTTTTTTTGTGACAAATGCTATAAAGAACAAAAGCTCAAAATCTAATTAAATTTTGAGCTTCTATTCTAATAAAAATAACTTAGGATAATTTTTACTTTATACTATCTTAATTTGTTTTTTTTGCAGGATATCCAACACCTTCACTATATTTACCTTCACCCAATTTTATTTTTCCTCGATTTGGACCAGCAGGAATCATTTGGCCAATTTCAACAAAATCTTCTGGATTATACTTGTAAACTTCATGGTCAGAAGGCCAAGAAAATATTACTCTACCATCATTTGGATTATTTTTTGCTTTTGCTTGTTTAGGTTCTAATTCACTTTTCAAATAACTTGGTCCAGGTGCTTGAGAAAATCTTCCTTCGCCATAGTTCGTTTTTGGTTTTACAACAATTTGATATTGTATTTTTCCAGAATTTGTTCCTCCGTTTAATTCTACAATATCAAATCCAGTAGGCGTTTGATTAACTACTGCTGCTCCATTAAAATATAGCATATCTTGAGGAGTAAAAAAAGTTCGAATTGGATTTTCTGCGTCAACAATAATAATATCAGCTAAAATAGGATCCAAATCAACGTGAGCTTTACCATTAATCATTTCCACTGTGCCGTAATCTTGGTACCAATATTCTGGAGATTCAGCACAAACTAAGGTAACTCTACCATGGTTTTCGGTAGGAATAATTTCTGCAACTGTACCTGTTCCAGTTATTTTTCTATTTACACCTGCAATTCTTCCTCCAACATAAGCATAAGCTTGATTTACACCTGCAAAATTATTACCCTGAAAATACCCACCAGCAGTAAACGCATTACTATATGAAACACCTTGCACACCGTAGGAATCTTGAAATTGAGCATCTGCTATAAAGTTACCTCCAATTGTATATCCAGGATTTCCTGCTGTGATTCCTCGATCACTATAACCAAAAATTGCATTTTGAAAGCCCCCCAAGGTTGCTCCTGAATTATTGAGTTGACCGTAAACTACGGTGGGATTCAAGGTTGTAGAAGTATTCTCAACATAATTATAGGAGGCAATCCAAACACTTGAAAAATTTATGGAAGCTGCAACAGTTGCCGCACCTGATGATTGTGAAAACATACTTGTATACCCAGCAGCAGGATTTGCAGCATAAACACCAGCACCCAAAAGTGATTGTACGGGTGTCCCAAAAGAAATATTAGTTTCTCTCCCCAAATAACCTCCTACCTGATTACTATGTCCATAAACAGCATCGGAAGTTGCTCCACTAGAAACCTCTAATTGTGATGTAGGCACTGTTAATCCTATTCCAAACCTGCCAGCAGAGGTTATTCGTGCCCGTTCAGCATTATTTGTTCTCATAACCCAATCAATTGGATCAGTCGTACCAATAAAATTTGTTGCTGCTACAGTACCCGCATTTCCCGTTGTTAACCACGCGTCACCATTTCCTGTTGCAAATCGCGTCCAATTTGGTGCTGCACCTGTACCTGCATTATAGTAATAACCTGGAACAACATTATTTGGGGCTGCTCCTGCTGTGTTATTATTATAAACAAGCAAAGAAGTTGCTGGCAAAGTTATCGGTCCTGCTAAAATTCTTGAAGTCAGTGCTACATTTGGTATCATTAATCCTTTGTCAGTTGCGTTTACATCTAACTTTGCTGATGCTACTGGTATTGCTCCAATTCCAACATTTCCACCAGATTGAACCCTTACTTTCTCTGTATTATTTGTTCTTATGACAAAATCTACTGCGTCTGTTGTACCTATAAAATTATTTACTGCCGAAGTTCCTGCATTTCCTAAAGTCCTCCAAGCATCGCCACTGCCCAACATCTTGACCCACATCGCTCCATTCCAGTAGTACATTCCTTCAGTAACATCTGAAACATTGGCTGTATTAAAAACCATTAACCAGTTTGCAGGTGCAGGTACTGTTACGGCATCTGTTGTTGATGTTAATGCAACCCTTGGCATTAAAAACCCCTTATTGGTTGAAACAACATCCAGCATGGCAGAGGCGTTTGGCAATGCACCAGTTGTATTTATCGCAACATTTTGAGAAAATGAAAAGGTTGAGAATAAAAAACTCGAATAGATTAGTAATTTATTTTTCATAACATTTATTTTTAAGAATATAGTTTTTAGAATTTAGTTTATTTTACTGTTTTGATTATTTTTTGATTATACGTACCACTAGCAGTTTCAACACTTACGGTATAAACGCCAGAAGCCAATGAACTAATGTCCAAATGTGTATTTAACTCGTTTATGCTTACATCCTTTACAAGTCGACCTGTTTTATCATACACACGAATAACTCCTTGTTTATTTGTTTTAACAACTAACTCATCTTGGGCTGGATTAGGATAAATAATCGGATTATAATTTTCATCACAGAAAGAATTTTTTCCAATTTTTTCAAACTTTGTAGCTTTCCCGTCAAAGTCATATTGAACTATTTGATAATAAATAAACCCATTTACGTCCACATCTCCATCCTGAAATTCATAATTTTGAACTAAAGAGCTTGTCCCTGCTCCTGGTACTTGAGCAATCTTTTCCCAATGTGCTCCATCATAAGACTTCATAATTGAATAATGTGAACAATTCTCTTCACTGGCCGTTTCCCATTTGATCGTATTTATACAATTGGAATTTTCAACCTTTTGATAGTTTAATACAACTGGTAAAGGAACTGTTTGATCTACCAAAATCCATACTGGCCAAAAGTCAGCCGCCAGAGCCACAACATTATTGGTAACATTTGTTGCTGTATTTGTTACGCCAAATAACAAGGATTCCCATGATGTTTCATCAATGTTCCATCTTTGTGCCAGCAAATTCGCTTCTGCCAAGGTATTGGTTCCTGCAATTTCATTTGCATTATCATCATAATTAAAGGATAGAATTGCATCGGGTTTGGTGGTATAGTTCTCATTGTCTAAAATCCAAAAACGATCTACAACAAATAAAGAAGCATCAACAAAATCATTCTCCATTGTCGTTACAGCTGTCGGATAAGTTGGATAAGCTGTATTTAAATCTGTTGCTGTCTCATAAGTACTAAAAACGAAGAATCCTCCTGCATCTCCTGCTGAAGTCAAGTTCATACCCATTGGAATTTTTACTCCATTTCCTCCCTGAGATACAGGGCGTGTTGTCCATGGAATAACGTAATTACCTGTACTTGATCCAATATCCCATATAATTTGATTGTTTTCTCCTTCTGATATGATGTTCCCGCCGCCGCCAGCTGTAGCTAAAGCATTAGCATTAGGATTCTCAAGAACAACTTTTGCACTATTTGAAATCACTAAGAAAACATTGTCATTTAAAACCATTCTCGCTTGAGACATAAGATTACCCAACAAGAACAACGAAATAAACAAGAGTATATTTTTCGGCTTCATATTTCAACCTATTGATTACAAATTAATTACTAAAAAACAAAATTACAACAATTATATTTTCTAAACAACAATAACCGAAATAATTTTTTTTGCAAAATTACTCAAATTTTTCATTTAAAATCACATACAGATTTATCAAATAAAATCTAGCAAAACAACTAAATCGATTAAGTATTGACTATTTAAGAAATTAATATTTCATAAAATAACTTGCATATTTTTTTATTTTAAAGGTATGAATAAAAAAACACTAATTTTACATTAAAAAATATTGATGAAAAACTTGAAACAAACTTTAACGATCTTAATAGTGCTTATTATTTTGCGTAATTCATTCGCTCAAACGACGAGTTCTCCCACTGAGGAATACAAATATGGCATTGGTGGCGGTGCAGGCTTCACAACTGGATATGGATTATCATTCCGCTGCCTTCCTAAAAAGTTTGGGGCACAGTTAAATTTTGCACCTTATAAGTCAGAAGACACTGAAACGTATAGTTTGGGACTTACCTTTATTTACAAAATAATTGAAAGCAAAATCACCAATCTCTATTTATACCAAGGAAATCATTATTATTACAATTCCTACATGTCTTATGTTTACAACCCAGAATTTCCTTTTAATGAAGAATTTAAACAAGTTAAAGAATCTTATATTAACAATGGAGTCGGTTTTGGAATCGAAATAATATTGGCAAAACGAATTGGGTTAAACCTAATGGCAGGTTATGCTTTTTACGATAACTTTAGAAAAATTAATGTAACTGGAGAAGCGGGACTCTATTATAAATTTTAATTTGTGGAAATCAAATTCAGATAAAATTCATTATGTTTGCTTTAAAATTTTGAAAAAATGAGAACAAATCACGAAATAGACTATTTCATCCAAGGAGAAGAAATGCAACTAGTTGAAATTGAACTTGATCCGCAGGAAACGGCGATTGCTGAAGCAGGTTCATTTATGTATATGGACGAAGGGATACAGATGGAAACCATTTTTGGCGACGGATCGGAAAAAGATGGCGGAGGATTTTTTAATAAAATTTGGGGCGCTGGAAAACGTCTATTAACGGGTGAAAGTTTATTCATGACTGCTTTTACACACAATGGATCAGGAAAGGCCAGAGTAGCTTTTGCTTCTCCGTATCCGGGAAAAATTATTCCTTTGGATTTAAGTCAATTTGGTGGTAAAATTGTTTGTCAAAAAGATGCATTTTTATGCGCTGCCAAGGGGGTTTCTGTTGGCATCGAATTTCAACGTAAACTAGGAACTGGACTTTTTGGAGGCGAAGGATTCATCATGCAAAAATTGGAAGGTGATGGTTTGGCTTTTTGTCACGCGGGTGGACATATTGTGCGCAGAACCCTTAAGCCTGGTGAAGTTTTGCGTGTTGATACAGGTTGTATTGTTGCATACACACAAACGATTGATTACGACATTCAATTTGTCGGTGGTATAAAAAATACAATTTTTGGTGGTGAAGGATTATTTTTTGCAACCTTAAAAGGTCCAGGTGAAGTTTGGTTACAAACCCTACCAATTTCTCGTTTAGCTTCTCGCATTCTATCTTATGGAACTGGTGCTAGAAAAGAAGAAGGCAGCATATTAGGCGGTTTAGGTAACTTGTTGGATGGAGATAGTAGAAGGTAGTTTTAAAAAATAAATTTATGCAAAGTTTAGCTAAAACTCCAAACGATTACATTGCGGAAGCTCCTATTGAAAGGCAAGAAGCACTGCAACAATTAAGAGATGTGATTATTAAAAATATTCCCAAGGGTTTTGAAGAAATGATGGCTTACGGAATGATTACCTATTCGGTACCTCATTCGATTTATCCGGACGGTTACCATTGCGACCCGAATCAAGCTTTGCCTTTTGTTAGCTTTGCTTCACAGAAAAACTTCATTGCCTTATACCACATGGGGATTTATGCAAAACCAGAATTATTGGCTTGGTTTACGAATGAATTCCCAAAGCATTCTAAAAAGAAATTAGATATGGGGAAAAGTTGTATTCGATTTAAAAAAACGGAAGACATTCCTTTTGACTTAATTGGTGAACTCATGCAAAAAATCACTGTTCACGAGTGGATTGAATGTTACGAAACGAATTATATGAAGAAAAAATAAGGTGAATAATTATATTATTCTAAATTTTTGAAAGAAAGTTGCACATTTAGACAACTTTTTATGACTTTGTGAAAAATGAATGAAATTAATTAAGAAAGGTAAAGTTTTACAAAGATTATTTTAAACGTTTTTTTGACAATCAAAAACCAAAAGTTAAAGATAAGATAATTTTGACTTTGAGGATTATTGAAACTCAGAAAATTATTCCATTAGATTATTTAAAACATATTGAAGGAACGGATGGTTTATACGAAATTAGAGTGATTCAAGGTGGGAATATTTTTCGAATATTTTGTTTCTTTGATAAAGGTCAAGTAATTATATTATCAAATGGCTTTCAAAAAAAGACCCAAAAAACACCCAAACAAGAAATTGAAAAGGCTTTAAAAATAAAGAAGGAATATGAAACAGAAAAATAATTTAACAGACTTAGACCATTTTATTGATCAGGAATATGGAGATAAAGGTAGTCAAAAAAGGGACAAGTTTGAAACTGGTTACGAGGCTTTTAAATTAGGTTTTCTTATCCAACAAGCAAGAATTGAAAAAGGGCTGACACTAGAGGAACTAGCTCAAAAATGTTGCACAAATAAAGGATATATTTCAAAAATTGAAAACAGTTTAAAAGAAATAAGGATTTCTACGCTACAAAGAATCGTGGAACTTGGACTTGGCGGTCACCTTGAGTTATCAATAAAACTATAAATCACTTGTTATCCGATAAAAAGCGTTTCCACTCGGAAGCTTGATATTCATTCATTACGCGGGGGAATTTATTTTGTGAACCTAATTTCCCCATTTTTTCCATAAATTTATAGAATAAATTGGTCTTTACTGATAATAAAGTAGGTGTGTTCAAACTTGCTTTTCTAACTGATTTATAATCGTCATTCAGCAGACCAAGTTGGTAATCTAATTTTTGAATAAACAAATCAGTATCAACAAATTGCTCGGTGCCAATTGTCCAAGCATGACGCTGATTTAATATGTCACAATAAATACAAAATTCTTGAATTTCAACATCCATTTCTTTGGAAACCAAATCCAAGGCGGTATTAATATTGTCCAAAGACAAATGTTCGCCTACTAAACTCAAATATTGCTTAATTCGACCTGTAATCTTAATTTGTCGTTGCTGAACATCTGTAAACTGAATTAAATCTCCAATAATATACCTCCATAATCCTGCATTGGTAGTTATTACAAGTGCGTAATCTTTATTGGCTTCCACTTCATTGACTGTCAGCGCTTTAAATTTGTTTTTCAATTTCCCGTCGCTTGTGAAATGATTGTCATCAAAGGGAACAAATTCATAAAAAATAGAATTATTCAGCAACAATTTCATACTCGATGAATTTGGAATATTCTGATAAGCAAAATACCCTTCACTTGCCAAATAGGTGTCTAATAAATTAATTTTTTGACCCGAAATGCGTTCCAATCGTTTTAAATAGGGCTGAATAAAAACTCCGCCATGCACATAAACGTGAAAGTTTGGCCAAATATCATGAATCGATTTCAATTTGTAATGATCAACAATTCTCTCCATCAACATAATGCACCAACTTGGAACTCCAGCAACAATTCCAATGTCCCAACTAGGAGCTTGCTCGACCATTTTGTCCAACTTTTTGTTCCAATCTTTGATGTCTGCAACTTGATTACTTGGCTGCGTAAATGGACTAGCAATCCAAGAAGTATGTTTTTTTAAAATACCACTTAAATCACCTTCAATATGATTTTCAATGGAAACTAATTGAGTGGATCCTCCTACAACTAGGATTGATTTTTGAAAAAATTCTACAGGTAAATCAAATTGATGCAAGGTCATTACTTGTTTCATACTTGTTTTCTGAAACGAAGAAATAGTTTCTTTAGTAACAGGAATTCGTTTACTTGGTGAACCTGTCGTTCCTGAAGATAAGGCATAATATTTAATTTTCCCTGGCCAAGTATTATCTTTTAAACCATCAATTGAACGATGCAACCATGTTTGATAAAATTCATCATATTCAACCATCGGAACCTCGTTCTGATAAGCTGAAATCATAGAATCACTAGAAATTATTTCACTGAACTGATGGTTTTTACCAAAATTTGTCTTTTTAGCTTTGTCCAACAAATATAAAAGTGCTTTTTGTTGGTAATCAAAACTTAATCCTTTATTATGATTTCTTTTAAATCCAATTTCAGCTGTTTTCTTAAGAAGTCTTCCGATAATTTTCATACCTAATATTACAAAAAAATAATAAAGCGATTTATGTTAAAACTAAGACCTTAATTATACCAAGTCAGGTTTCAAAGTTAAAATTTTTATCTAAACTAGATGTATGAAAATTTAACAAATTACAAAAATTTAAAATTTAATTAGATTTTAACGTAGTCTTTTTTCAAAGATTTGTATTTTTGTACAAGCAATATCAATTTGTTGTTAAACTAATACGAAACCAAAACATGAAAAATAAAGTCTTTATCGTTCCTCACGATTTTACATCCGTTGCAGACAATGCGCTTGAACACGCATTATCTACTGCCAAAACTGTTTCTGCTAAAATTTTTATTTTACACGTTGTTAGCAAAGAAAAAGAAATTGCAGAGGCAAAAGGAAAATTGGATCATTTAATTGAACATAAAGACACAACGATTGAAATTGAAGGAGTTGTTAGGCTTGGTAACATTTTTGAAGACATAGGTGATTTTGCTGCAGAGCACAGTGCTGATTTAATTTTTATGGGAACTCATGGTCGTCATGGTTGGCAACATATTACTGGAAGTCACGCACTTAAAGTAATTACGCATTCAAAAGTACCTTTTATTGTTGTACAAGAAAAAGGTATTAAACCAACAGGATATGATGATATTGTTGTACCATTGGATTTGAACAAAGAAACCAAACAAAAATTGGCTTATGTTGCAAATATTGCAAACTACTTTAAGTCAAAAGTACATGTTATTACACCAGACGAATCTGATGAGTTTTTGAAACATCAAGTGAAGTCAAACATTCAGTTTGCTCAGCGTTTTTTCAATGAAAGAAATATTGAGGTGACAACAAAAGTAGCTCCAGTAAGTGGATTTGACAAAGAAGTTGTAAAACATGCTGTTTCATTAGATGCCGATTTAATTGCAATTATGAATTTGAATCGCAATAATTTACTTGGTGTAATCACAGCTAATTACGAGCAGTATATTTTAACAAATGACGCTCAAATTCCAACCTTGATTGTAAATCCAATAGAAAACCCTTACGGATCAAGTGTTTTAGCTGGATAGAAATTTACATAAATTCTTAAAGCTTAATTAGCTTATTTTTTTGAAAATCAACATGTTGAAAGAAAAATCATTTCTTAATAAATTCCTATTTTTAATACCTTTTGGATTTGTATTAATAAATTACCTTTTTAAAGAACGATTTTTAGAATTTCAAAATATTGCTGGTGATGAGCCATTCTCAATTTACTATGCCCAGCTAAGTCCAAGTGAAATAATTCATTTTTTAAGTCAAGGAAATAATCCTCCATTGTTTGAATTAATTTTACATTATTGGATAAAATTCTTTGGGATTTCAGAATATGCCGTGCGCTTTTTACCCATGCTTTTTAGTGTGATTTCAGTGTATTTCGTGTATAAAATTGCAGCTGATTTTTTCAATCTGAAAACAGCAATTATTAGCGCAAGCATTTTTACATTCTCCAATTTTGAAATGTATTTTGCACATGAAGTTCGGGTTTATTCGCTTTTCATGTTGTTAACGCTAATTTCATTTTATGCTTTCTTTAAATTAATTGAAAAAAGTCGAAGTAAGTTGTTTCTTGTGACCTATATTATTTCAACAAGTTTGTTGCTTTACAGTCACTATTTCGCTTTTTTTGTGCTATTTGTGCAATTTTTTAGCATATTATTTCTTCTTAAATTTTCACTTAAAAAGAAGGCTAAATACTTGGTATTACTTACAATTCCATTCATTTTTTTCTTGCCTTTTATTCAAGTTGTAATTTCAAATTACCTGATTACAAGTTCAAATGGTTCATGGGTAAAGTTTAGTCCCGACTTAGGTCAATTGCATTTTATTGTATTTTCTTTTCTCAATAAAAACAACACATTCTTTGCTGTTTTTTGTGTTTTAGCCTACCTGGGTTTGCAATATTATTTTTCTACAATTAAACTTAAACGTTGGCTGAAGATTTTACTTGTTTTTGCCAGTACAATTTTTCTTTTGTTTAGTCTTTCTGTCATAAATGGAGTTCCCTATTATTGGGAGTACACCTCAAAAAATTACGCAATTATCTCCTATTTACTTTTTTTAGGAATAATCCTCTTTATTCTTTTTAGATCAAACAAACTTAGCCCCTATTCTAAAATAACATTACTTTGGTTTTTTGCACCCTTAGTGTTGATTTACTTGCTCTCGTTTAAAACGCCCATGTTTTTGGACCGTTATTTTATTTTTATTAGTCCAGTTTTTTATCTGATATTTGGCTATGCATTATATAAATTAGATCAAATTAAACGCTTAAATTTAACCATAGTGGTAATCGTACTTTTCTTTCTAAGCTTTGATCGAAACACAGATAAATTGCATCGAATTTCAGACATGACTCTTAAACTAAAGGAATTAAAAACTGATTCTACCATTGTTTATTTGGCACCAAATTATTACGACATAAATTTCACCTATCACTATGATCGAGAACTATTTAAATCTATTAATCTAAAAACAAGTAATCCATTATTGTACAAAATTCCTTTAGAGAAAAAACTAAATCAAGACAATATTTATGTGATTAACCATTTTAGTGGCATTGACACCAATAAAATAAAAAGCAAAAGTCAAATTATGTATGTAGATATTGCAGCGGACTTTTCTTTTCCACAAAATAATATTTTACCTTTTCTACAAGAAAAATATACTTTAGATACACTTTATTCTTTTCAAGAATATTATAAATTATATCTTTTTAAAAACTAAGTTAGAATGTTTAAACGTATACCGCAATGCAATGTTCGCAAATATTCCAAGTTGAGTAACAGGGGTGAAAATAAAATTGGGACCTACTTCCATTGCAATGTTAAGTTTAGAAGAATTGGGGGTGAACTCAATTCCTAATGCCGCATCAGCCCGAAAAAAGAATCCATCGTAAATAACAATATCACTCTCGCTTCTATATCCTCCAACCAAAAAATATTGAGCAGTTGGACCGACACCTGCGTACCAAGAATAACCCGTTTTTTTCCCGATTGGCACATTATACTGAAGCATCGTTTGGGCTGTCAGATAACGATTTTCAGCATCAAAATTTACACCTATATAATTATCTAATGCAAACTTTCTTTTGATAAAAAATTTCCCATTTAATGTTACAATTCCTGGATAACCAGATTTAACTCCAACGGCAGATTTATAATCTTGAGACAAGCTTGTAAAATAGAAAAGAAAGGTTATTGTAAATATAAATAATTTCATAATTTTTAGTTTTTCCTTTTTTACTCAAATAATTGAAAAAGGTTACAAATAATATTAGCCGTAAATTACATCTAATGCATCACACATAATTTGCGCAGCCTGAGCCAAAATTTCTCTCGTATGAGCTTCTGATACAAAACCAACTTCATAACCACTTGGCCCCAAATAAACTCCCTTATTTAGCAATTCTCTGTGCAAATGTTTAAAACCACTCATATCTGGATTAATTTCCTCTGCGGCACGAATGGTTTTTTTACCCGCGAAATTTAACCAGAAAATCGAACCAATGTGCACAATTTCAAAATCGTATCCTTTTGATTTTGCGTGTGAATTAATTGGTGCTAGAAAATCTTTTGTTTTTTGCTCTAATTCTTCATAAAAACCAGGCTTTGCACATTCTGTTAATTGTGCAATTCCAGCCGCCATTGCCACTGGGTTTCCTGACAAGGTTCCCGCTTGATAAACAGGTCCATCAGGAGAAACGCAAGACATAATTTCCTTACTTGCACCGTAAGCACCTACAGGTAAACCACCACCAATAATTTTACCATAAGTTACAAGATCAGGTCTTATGCCATAATATTCTGCAGCACCAGAAAAAGCAACTCTAAAACCTGAGATTACCTCATCAAAAAACAGAAGGATTCCGTGTTCTGTGCAAATCTCTCTTAAAAACTTCAAGAAAGATAATTCTTGCAACAACAATCCATTATTCGCTGGAATTGGTTCTATAATTGCACAGGCGATTTCACCTTTGTGATCTTCAATACATTTTTTTAATGCTTCTACATCATTTAAAGGCAAAACTAAGGTTTCTCTTGCAAAACTTTCAGGAACTCCAGCGCTTGAAGATTCACCAAATGTCACCAATCCACTACCTGCTTTAACCAATAAAGAATCTGAGTGACCGTGATAACAGCCTTCAAACTTAATTATTTTATCTTTTTTTGTATATCCACGAGCCAAACGTAAAGCAGACATGACTGCCTCTGTACCAGAACTTGTGAAACGAATTTTATCAATAAAAGGATTTTTAGCTAAAATTAATTCTGCCAATTCATTTTCCAAACGCGTTGGAGCACCAAAACTAGCACCATTTTGCAATGTAGAAACAATCTTTTCATACACTTTAGGATTGTTGTGACCTAAAATTAATGGTCCCCAAGAACAACAGAAATCTATAAATTTGTTATCATCTTCATCCCAAATATGACAAGCGTCTCCCCTTTTGATAAATAAAGGAGTTCCTTCA
The DNA here is from genome assembly GCA_044348665.1 of Crocinitomicaceae bacterium. Classification (GTDB taxonomy): domain Bacteria; phylum Bacteroidota; class Bacteroidia; order Flavobacteriales_D; family Crocinitomicaceae; genus M2408. The sequence continues at coordinate 3,987 of JBIKSI010000029.1, read as the reverse complement.
ACAGATTTGAAAGCTCTTACTGGAGAATTTACACCTCCTGGAAAATAATTTTTTGCTTTAGCGTATAACTCTGTAGAAATTGATTGATTTATTGTTGATTTTGTTTCCATTTCTGTATAATTTTTTAACTTTCTCTATTCTTCAAATATTCAACCAAGGCAAATAATTTCATTTTTTCTTGGTCAGAAACGTGTATTTTTTTCAATTCAGTTAAGCCCTTTTCAATGTAGAAATCACGTAATTTTAAAACCTCATCTTTCACTCCAATTTCTGAAAAAATGACTAAAGTTTGCTCAATTTTTTGCGTAGAATCGTCGATCTGAAGCGTATTTAACAAAAATTCTTTTTGAAATGGTGTCGCCAATTCCGTTGCTTTTAACATCAAAATTGTTTTTTTATTCGCAATGATGTCACCGCCAACTTGTTTACCAAATTTTGCAGCGTCAGCATATAAATCTAAATAATCGTCCTGAATTTGAAAGGCAATACCAATGAATTGTCCAAAATTATAAATTGCTTTTCTATCTTCTTCGCTAGCATCGGAAATAATTGCTCCCAACTCCAAAGCACAACCTAATAATACGGATGTTTTAAGTCGAATCATTTCAATGTATTCTGGAATCGAAATATCATTTCTCTTTTCAAAATCCATGTCCATTTGTTGACCTTCGCAAACCTCAACTGCCGTTTGATTAAAAACTTGCATCAAAGCTGGTAAATGCCTCGCTTCTTGTTTACACAATTCTTGGTAGGCCTTCACTAACAAAACATCACCAGATAAAATTGCAATATTAGTATTCCATTTGGTGTGAACGGTTTCTTGTGCTCTTCTTAGCGGTGCTTCATCCATGATGTCGTCATGAATCAAGGAGAAATTGTGAAAATATTCGATAGCTAAAGCCGCAGAAAGAACATCTTCCATTTTTTTGCCAAAAATATCGGCAGCTAATACGCTCAAAATAGGTCTGATGCGTTTTCCTCCTAACTTTAAAAAGTAGCGAAGTGGCTCGTATAAATTTACAGGTTTTTGCGGGATATCAATAGCTTGAATTTCTTGTTCTAAAAGTGAAGCTAATTTTTGTAATTGTTCTTCCATTTATTGTAAACAAAGATTATTCTGTTATTGTTTTCGGTTTTGAATCATCATTTTGCTGAACTTGCAATTCGTTCCAATCAATATCAGAATCTTCATCAAAAATATCGAAATATGGCTCTTGGAATGATTTAGTTGTAATAATTTTATCCAAGGACATAAGAAGTGCTGGTAACAAAATTAAATTTGTAATCATGGCAACAAACAGAGTCAAGGATACCAATAAACCAAGAGCTTGCGTTCCACCAAATTGTGAAAAGGCAAAAACAGAAAATCCAGCAAATAAAATGACAGAAGTATAGAACATTCCCATTCCAGAATCTTTAATTGCAATAATGACACATTCTTTCATGGTCCATTTTTTGGTTTTGAGATCTACCCTATATTTTGCTAAGAATCGAATGGTTTCATCTACTGAATTACCCAAAGCAATACTGAAAATAATTAAAGTAGAAGGCTTCAATGGAATATTAAACCAGCCCATAATTCCAGCAGTAAATAACATAGGAATGATATTTGGAATCATAGAAATCATAACCATTCTCCACGATCTAAACAAAATCGCCATCAAAATGGAGATTGACAACACAGCGAGTAAAATACTTGAAATTAAGTTATCCACCAAATACATTGTGCCTTCAGATGCAACTACTGAAGTTCCTGTCAATGTTGCTTCGTAATAATCTTCATCAATTGCTTTTCGTAAGGAGGTATTAAAGTTTTTCTTACCGTAAAATGATTTTACTTTCTCCCCATCCAAATCAAATTCATTCTGTAAACTTACATTATTATTACTTAAAATCTCAGTTAAATTATTGTAAATACTCGGATTTTCATAAATAATTGAATCAATGTATTGTTTTTTCCCTTTTTGAACTTTGGCAAAATGTTTCTCAATCGTAGGTTTTTCAGGATTCAAAATTAAATCGATTTCCTTTTTCATTTTCTTCACTTGATCCGCCACAACATAGGAACCTACATCTTTCATTTGAGTTCTTATCCTCAAGGTTGTGCTGGCTGTATCAATTAATTCTTTTAGAGAAAAATTGGCAGGTGTTGAATTAGAAATATCAAAATTTTCCGAATTATCGTTAACCTTCAAATAACGCTTGATTCGGAGTTTATCCATATTTGAAAAAACGGTATAATTTTCCTTATTGTTCCCATAATAAGCCATATTAATGACCTTTACAAAATCAATATAAGATAAGCTTTTTGAAAAAAGCCCATTTTTTGATGCGTATCGTTGTTGAATAGAATCAACTTTCGCCATAGTTTCATTACCAAATAGTCGACCGGCTTTTTTATAATTTACAACTATTTCAAAGGGGATAGAACCCCCAAAATTCTTTTCTATAAATTGAACATCTTTTAGGATGGTATCTCCTTTTGGTAAATCGCCTGTAATATTTCCTGTTGCTTTAATCCTAATAATTCCGAAAATACTTACTGTTACAATTACAATGGAAGAAATATAGATCCATTTTCGTTTGTAGGTAGCAATGTAAATGATTTTTTCAATCATCCAATTACCATATTTTTGATCTAAATGCCCCAATTGTTTTTCCTTCGGAACCTTACTTACACTGCAAAAGATTGGCACTAAAGTGATGGAAAGAAGAAACACAACCATGATGTTCAAGGAGGCGATAAAACCAAATTCCATTAACTTTTCAGAATTTACAAAAATCGACGCAGCAAATCCCATCGCCTCGGTTAAATTTGTAAGGAAGGTTGCAAAACCAATTTTCTTGATAACGTCAGAAACTGCACGCATTTTATTTCCATGCCGCCTATATTCTTGATGATACCTTAAAATTAAAAATACACAATTGGGTATTCCAATGATAATCATCAATGGAGGAATCAATGCCATCAAGATGGACAGGTGAAAGCCTAACATGGCAATCGAACCAAGTGCCCAAATTACAGCCACGAAAACCACAATATTACTTAAAAGTACGGCTTTAAATGACCTAAAAAATAAATATAAAATAAGCGAAGTAGCAAGAATTGTCAAACCAATGAAAAAATACATTTCATTGATGATTCTTTTTCCTATAATAATTCGAATATGCGGTAAACCAGCAAAATGTGTTTTACCAAATTTTTTCTCATAACTTTGAGCTAACTTTTCAATTTCAAGAACAACCTTGTTTTTCTTCTGATTGACCAAAAAATCTTCATTTAGCCCAATAATCATTAAGGAAACATTCGATTTTGAATTGTACAAAATTCCATCATACAAAGGATTATTCTTTACCTCACGTTTGATTGAATCTATACTTTTTTCACGATAGGTTTTATCATAGAAAATTGGTTTTGCCTCAAATTTCTTTTGTGTTTGATTGTTATGTATTGTAAACAAAGTTGCTTCAGATACAACATTATTTACTCCATCAAATTGCAAAATCGAATCCCCTAATTCTTTCCATTTCAAGAAAATATCTTCCGAATAAAGTGAATCAGATTGAATGGCAATCACGAGTGATGAACCATCCTCACCAAACATGGATTTGAATTTCAGATAATTGGACTGCGCTTCAGAGTCACGAGGAAGCATGTTCCCATACTTATTATCAATTTTAATTCCCGTAAATGCAAAATATGCGAAAAATCCAGTTAATATTGTTAGTACAATTAAAATAAACCAACGATTTCTTAATATTATATTAGCAATTTTATGCCACATGTATCTAATTCTAAAATAAAAAAAGAAACAAAGGTAACAAAATAATTGAAATTAAGAAAATCTCTTGGTTTTGAGATCACTAGTGTCCGATAAAAAAATCTTGTAAAAGTGGGGATTTCTGTTACGAATTCCCCACTTTCATGTAATTTGGTCTTGCAAACATAAATTACATGAGTAAAAGTAACCATTTTTTCGGTCAATC
>JBIKSI010000139.1:0-8744 GCA_044348665.1 Crocinitomicaceae bacterium | reverse complement strand
ACATATTTTGGTCGAGATGCACGGTTTTTTGAAAGTTTTTTCATTTTTCCTTGCACTTGGTTGTGCAAAAATAAGCTATAACCCACAAAAATCAAAGGTTTATACTTTTTCAGCAGACCCTAAATAGACAATTAATTCAAATCAAGGATTACAAACCACTAAAAATCATTAAATCGGGCGAAAAGTTCATTATCGGGACGAAAAATCAACAACTATTGGAAACAAATACTGACTTTTCACAGTTCAAGCTAATTACCCAAGGAAAAACTAATTCTGATGTATACTATTTGTTTCAAGATCCTAAAAATGGCAATATCTTTTACTCTTCAAATGGAGCAAACGTGCTTGTTTCAGGAAAAGCAAATCAAAATATACCCATAAGTCTTGCTGTGAAAGAAGTGGTAAGATTAGATGAAAAATACTACCTTCTAGCTGCTAGTGGTCTTGTGGTAATGTTTGAAAACCCTTTAATAAAATCAAATTATAACTCAAAATGGGATGCTGCGTTTTCGAAATACAAAGATTCATTGCACGAAAAATTTGCGCACATATTTACTGGGGTAAGGTCAAAATCAGTTGTCTTCAATCATTCAAGAAGCAGAATTTATGTAGCAACAAACAAAGGACTTTTTGAATTAAATTCAAAGTTAGAGAAAAAAGAAATTCGTTTTAACGGAAAGACCATTTATTGTCAAAAGGTAGAATTAATTAACAATAAACTCTACGCCTTAAGTTCCGTAGGTGATTTGTATGAAATTTCTGAAAACAAAAAAATAAACATTTTAAATGACAAATTTAGCTTTGATTTAAAAACAATCAAACAATTAAAAATAACTGATTCTTTTTTGATTGTACGCTCAAATTCAAACCTTAAAGTTTTCGATAAAAAATCATTTCAATTTATAACTGAAATAAATGTATCAAATTTTGATGTGTACGATGTCTATTTCGACAAAAATAATTTTATAATCCTTACAGACAAAGGAATTTTATCTTTGCCAAACACTTCTGTAAAGAGCAAAAAAACAACAATCCCAAAACTAATAATTAATGCAATTCACACCGATTCAAAGGTTTTTGAAAACTTTCAAAATTTGCACTTAAGTCCGAATCAAGACAATGTAGAAATTCATTTTTCGCTATTAAACTGCGGAAATAGCAACGAAAATCATTTACATTACAGCCTAAATAATAAAAATTGGATTAACATCGAAAATAACGATCGTATTTTGAAATTTGCATCCCTTGCATCGGGCGATTATGCAATCAAATTTAAATGGCAAAAGGAAAAAGAATACATTTATAGTCAAGAAGTTAATTTTACTATTGAAACGCCATTCTACAAACAATTTTGGTTCATTTTACTTTGTTTAATAGTAAGTTTTACTTTGATTTATAGTTATTTCCGTTGGCAAGTATCCAATTTAAAAAACAAAAATAAACTGATCTTAGAAAAAATGACCTTGGAAAAAAACTTGAGTAAATCGATGCTCACATCCATCAAATCTCAAATGAATCCTCATTTTTTTTACAATGCTTTAAACACGATTCAATCCTATATTTTCCTCAACGACAAAAAAAACGCAAGTAATTTTTTATCGAAATTTTCAAACTTAACCCGTATGATTTTGGAAATGTCTGATAAAGAAACAATTACGCTTAGTGAAGAATTAAAAGCCTTACATTTATACCTTGATTTAGAAAAAATGCGTTTTGAAGAGGCTTTTGAATTTGAATTTCAGCTTGACGAAAAAATCGATTGTGATTTATGTAAAATTCCTTCCATGTTGATTCAACCTTATGTTGAAAACGCAATAAAACATGGACTACTTCACAAGGAGGGGAACAAACATTTACAAATAAAATTCAGTCTAGAAAATCAAATTTTATTGGTTGAAATTACAGACAATGGTGTGGGAAGAAAACGAGCTGAGGAACTAAAAATCATAAAAGCAATAAAATACGAGTCCTTTTCGAGCAATGCAAATGCAAAAAGATTAGAAATATTAAATAAAGGTTTACATTTCCACGTAGGTTTTGAAATCTTTGATTTATACACAGATAATCAAGCAGTTGGAACTCAAGTTAAACTTACAATACCAATTCAATGAAATACAAAGCGATAATTGTTGATGATGAAAAAATGGCTCGTGCGCTCTTACTTGGAATGCTTGAAGAATTTTGTCCTGAAATAGAAGTTGTAGAAAGCTGTCCTGATTTGCCTACTGCAATAAAATCAATTCATAAAATCAAGCCTGATTTGGTGTTTTTAGATATAGAAATGCCAGGACATAGTGGCTTAGAATTACTTGATTTTTTTGATGAAAAAGATGTAAATTTCTCTATTATTTTTACAACCGCCTACCATCAATATGCCATAAATGCACTGAAATTATCAGCAATTGACTATTTGCTAAAACCATTAGAAGGTGATGAATTACAAAATAGTGTTCAACGATTTATTAAACTTCGATCTAAAATTGACGAGCAACAAAAAATGGTTTTAAAAACAAATTTAAGTTCCTCCATCAACAGAAAAATCGCCATTCATACAGTTAGTTCCATTCGATTTTTAGACATAAACGATATTTCTTTTTTTAAAGCCGATGGAGCATACACGGAAATATATTTAAATTCTGGTGAAAAAGTTATTTCAAGCAAAGGTTTAAAACATTTTGAGGATGTTTGTTCAGACATTGCGCAACTTTTCAGATGTCACAAATCATTCATTGTCAACATCAATGCGATTCTCGAATACGTGAAATCAGATGGCGGACATCTAAAAATGAACAATAAATTGGAAGTGCAATTTTCAAGTGAAAAAGCTTCTGAAATACAGAAAAGATTGGGTTTATAAGCGCAAGATTAACTACTCAATCACCTCCAACTTTGCAAAACGTAAAAGTAAGGTTTTACTTCCTTCCTTCGGGAAAAATATAGTTGCTTTCTTATCGTCGCCAGCGCCAGTGATTTCGATAATTTTTCCTTTTCCAAATCGTTCATGGCTAACATTATAGCCAACTTTTAAATCCGAATTATGCTCAGATTTTCCTTGACTAGGTTTTGAACTTAAAGAATCAAGTGAGCTCAAATTTCTTGGCGCAGCAAAACCGCGATTTAATCCTCCGACGTGTGGTTTTTCAAAACTTGAATTGGAGCTTAAAGATCTTCCTCCTCTCGCTTGCGGCACGTTTTCAAAATTTAGGTATTCTTTATTTATTTCACTAATAAAGCGACTTGCCTCTGAACTTTGTAAATTTCCCCATACAAAACGAGATACTGCATAAGAAATCGTACAAGTTTTTTCTGCTCGAGTTAATGCAACATAAAACAAACGTCTTTCTTCTTCCAATTCAGTTCTGGAGTTTAAAACCATTTGGGATGGAAACAAATTTTCTTCCAATCCAACCAAAAAAACGTGTGGAAATTCCAAACCTTTACTTGAATGGATCGTCATCATCGAAATTTTGTTTTTGTCTTCGTCTTTGGAATTATCTGCATCCGTTAACAAGGCAACATCCATCATAAATTCGGAGAGCGTTATCACCTTTTCTCCCTCTTGATTGTCAGAAAAAGCTTGAACCCCGCTTAATAACTCTTCAATGTTTTGATAACGTTCAACTTCCTCAGGACCTTTGTCTTTTTCACTGTATAAATCTTTTAAAACCCCTGATTGTTTAGCAATGTTATGGGCCATTTCGTAAGCAGGTTTTTTGTCAATTTCTGCGCCAAAACTGCGAATCATAGTGGCAAATTCTGTTATCTTCTGCTTCGTAGGATTATTAAGTGAAACAGGATATTGTGCAAAATTTGAACAGACATCCCACATACTTACACCGTATTGATTTGCCGCAATGATGATGTTTTCAATACTCGTTTTCCCAATACCTCTTCGTGGATAATTAATCACACGCTTCAATGCTTCTTCGTCCTTTGGATTTGCCGCCAAACGGAAATAAGACAATAAATCTTTGATCTCTTTGCGTTGGTAAAATGAAATTCCTCCGTAAATTTTATACGGCATATTTAATTTTCGCAAAGATTCCTCAAAAGCACGAGATTGTTTGTTGGTGCGGTATAAAATCGCAAAATCTTTAAAATCTAAACCTTCGTTTTGCTTTAAATCGTAAATTTTGTTGGTAATAAGTCTTCCTTCTTCATTGTCAGTCAAAGCACGCAAAACCGTAATTGCTTTTCCAGTCTCATTATCTGTCCAAACATCTTTTTTGATTTGATCTTGATTTCGCGCAATTACAGAATTTGCCGCATCAACAATATTTTTAGTACTTCGATAATTTTGTTCGAGTTTAAATAACTTAAAATCAGGGTAATCTTTTTTGAAATTTAAAATGTTTTGAATATTTGCACCACGGAAAGAATAAATACTTTGTGCATCATCACCTACTACACAAATATTTTCGTACACCGCAGCTAATTTCTTAACAATCAAGTATTGAGCGTAATTTGTATCTTGGTACTCATCTACCAAAATGTATTTAAATTTGTGCTGATAATGTTGTAAAACATCTGGATGATCTCTTAACAACACGTTTGTTTGAAACAACAAATCATCAAAATCCATGGCGCCAGCTTTTTGACAACGATTAACATAAGTCTTGTATAATCGTGCGATTTCTGGTCTTCTACTTTGATGGTCTTCCGTTTGAATTTCAGGATTCTCGGCATAAGCTTCGGCAGAAATCAAACTATTTTTTGCAGAAGAAATTCTTCCCAAAACCATGCTTGGTTTGTAGGTTTTATCGTCTAAGTTTAATTCCTTAATGATGTCTTTCATCAAACTTTTGGAATCTTGTGTATCGTAGATTGTGAAGTTGATTGGATAACCAATTCGTTCGGCATTGTAGCGTAAAATTCTTGAAAAAACTGAGTGAAAAGTACCCATTGTTAAGTTTTTCGATTCAGAATTTCCAACAATCGTATGGATACGCTCATTCATTTCCTTTGCTGCCTTGTTGGTAAAAGTCAAAGCTAAAATGTTAAATGGATCTATTCCACGATTAATCATGTGAGCAATACGAAATGTAAGTACACGCGTTTTTCCAGAGCCAGCACCAGCAATTACCATCATTGGGCCCTCAATATTTTCAACCGCCTCTCGCTGACTAGCGTTTAATCCATCTAAATAATCCATAGATACAAAGGTAATACTTTTTGCTTTTTTATTTTGGAAAATTTTGAGGAAAATGAAAGTTGTGGAAAAATAATTTCTCTTGAAAATTTTAACTTAAGCACACAAATGATAATAAACAAAGAAACAATCAAATCTACATTCAGATACTTTGTTAATTTTGTACTAATTCATGACAAAAGAGGAACTCAATATAAAACTAAAAACGCTTCCAGATAGCCCTGGTGTTTATCAGTACTTTGATAAAAACGAAGAAATAATTTATGTGGGAAAGGCGAAAAACCTCAAAAAAAGAGTTTCTTCCTATTTTGCAAAAATTCACGAAGACGGCAAAACCAATATTTTAGTTCGAAAAATTGTAGACATCAAATACATTGTTGTTGCAAGTGAATTGGATGCCCTTTTATTGGAAAATAATCTCATAAAAAAATACAAACCGCGCTACAATATTCTTCTAAAAGACGATAAAACTTACCCGTGGATTTGTGTCAAAAAAGAGGCTTTTCCAAGGGTTTTTTCAACTCGAAGAATTATCAAAGATGGTTCGAAATATTTTGGTCCTTATCCGAATGGAAAAGTAATGCATACGCTCTTGCAATTGTTTCGAGAATTGTTTCCCTTGCGTGACTGTAATTTAGATTTAAGCGCAAAAAAAATTGAAAATTCTAACTACAAAGTCTGCCTTGAGTACCACATTGGAAACTGCAAAGCTCCTTGTGTTGGTAAACAAAGTGAGGACGAATACGCAGAATATTTTCAGCAAATAGAATCCATTTTAAAAGGGAATATTAAGTTTGTAACCGATTATATTCGTAAAAAAATGTTGATTCTTGCGGAAAATTATGAATTTGAAGAAGCTCAACTCTTAAAAGAGAAATTACTTTCCTTGGAGAATTACCAGTCAAAATCGACGATTGTTTCGCCTACAATTCACGAAGTAGATGTCATCACAATTGTGGATGATGAGAAAAATGCATTTGTAAATTATCTGGTCATCAAAAATGGTTCAATTATTCACGGTATGACTTCCGAATTATCGAAAAAATTAAATGAGTCGAAAACTGAAATTTTGTCCTATGCTTTGTTGGAAATGCGGGAACGTTTTCAGAGCACTTCGAAAGAAATTTTGGTGGAAGAAATCCCTGAATTTAAACATCCAGATTTGAAGTTTACAATTCCACAAATCGGTGACAAAAAACACTTGCTGGAACTTTCGCATCGCAATGCCGTTTATTACCGTTTGGAAAAATACAAAAACGAAAAAATCAAAAATCCAGAGGCAAGCACGGAACGGATCTTAACGCAATTGAAAAACGATTTGCGCTTGAAAGATTTACCGATACATATCGAATGTTTTGATAATTCCAACATTCAAGGGACGAATCCAGTTTCAGCTTGTGTGGTGTTTAAAAACGGCAAACCAAGCAAAAATGATTACCGCCATTTCAACATCAAAACCGTTGTTGGACCAGATGATTTCGCTTCGATGGAAGAAGTAATTACTCGTCGTTACTCAAGATTGGTGGCCGAAAATCAATCCTTACCACAACTCATTGTGATTGATGGAGGAAAAGGGCAGTTGAGTTCGGCGTTAACCGCCTTGGATAATATTGGTTTACGGGGAAAGATTGCCATTATTGGAATCGCAAAACGTTTGGAGGAAATCTTTTTCCCTGGAGATTCCATTCCGATTTATTTGGACAAACGTTCTGAATCTTTGAAAGTCATCCAACACATGCGAAATGAGGCGCATCGTTTCGGAATTACGCATCACCGTGACAGAAGAAGTAAGGGTGCGTTTACTTCCGAATTAACGCAAATCCCGGGAATTGGACCAAAAACTTTTGAATTAATGATGAAACAATTTAAAACGTTGTCAAAAATTAAAAGTGCGGATTTTGAATCTTTGGCAGTAATTATTGGACAAGCGAAGGCGAAAATTGTGGTGGAGTATTTTAAAGATAAATAATATCAATTTAGTACAAATGTTCCAGTTGACTACTACTTTAGTACCATTTTCAATACTGTTTTCACCAAAAGTTATACTTTTTAGTGAATACAATCACTTAAAGTTATAAGCAATTAAATTTTTCTCACAAACTCCCTAAAATTTGTTCTATCTATTACTTTCTCACTCGCATTGTATTGATTGACGAAAGTTTTTGGTAGTCTAACATTATTTTTTGCCTTCCATTTGAATTCAAATCCAGCAATTTTTGTTTCATATTCTTCCACTAAATCAACTTCTTGTTGTTGTTTTGTTCTCCAAAAATAAATTTTCGCAAAATCATTGTGGTAGTTGTTTTGTTTAAGTCTTTCTGAAACTAAAAAATTTTCCCAAAGAGCACCTTTGTCTGTTCTAAATTCAAGTGGAGTAAAATTACCAATTAATAAATTTCGAACTCCATTATCATAAAAATATATCTTTTTGTTGGTTTTAATTTCGTCACTTTTGTTGGAACTAAAGCTATTCAATTTGAAAATTACAAATCCTTTTTCAAGAATATCAATATATTTTGAAATGGTATTTTTATCAACGCCAATTGTTTGAGCGAGTTCATTGTAATTCACTTCATGCCCAACTTGAAGTGCTAAAGCTTTTAACAATTTTTCAATTATTTCGGGTTTTCTTATACCAGAAAATGAAAAAATATCTTTATACAAATAACTGTTTACCAATGTTTTTAATGTTTCTTTTTCATCACTTGGATGATTTAAAACATCAGGGTAAAAACCAAATAACAATCTATTTTCAAGTTGTTGTTCCGCTTTCAAATAACCTACTTTGTCTTCATATTCTTCCCAACTTATCGGGAAAAGTGTAAACTCCCATTTTCTGCCTGTCAAAGGTTCATTAAATTCGCTTGATAAATCAAATGATGACGAGCCACTAATAAAAAGTTGTACATCTTTAAATTGATCTGTTACAATTTTAAGTGTTAGTCCAATTCCTTTTATTCTTTGTGCTTCATCAACAAAAACAATTTTATATTTTCCTATAATTTGCCTAATTTGTTCGGTATTTGGTTCAGTTAACAATTGTCTTACACTTGGATCATCTCCATCTAAAAAAAGATAATCTTTGCCTTTTAAAACTTCATTTATTAAGGTCGTTTTTCCAACTTGCCTTGGACCAATAAGCATAATGGCTTTTCCTTTAAATATTCTTTTCTTAATTTTAGAGCTTATTGTTCTGGAATACATACGATTAATTTTCACAAAGGTATAAATATTATTTTAATTTTCACTAAAAGTTATGTTTTTTAGTATTTTTAATCACTAAAAGTTATGCTTTTTAGTAAATACAATCACTTAACGTTATAAGTATAAACCTCAAAAAAAATTGAATTGCTAATGAAACAATTTAAAACGTTGTCAAAAATTAAAAGTGCTGATTTAGAATCCTTAGCAGCAATTATTGGACAAGCAAAGGCGAAAATTGTGCTGAAATATTTTCTACAGAAATAATAAATTTAAATAAAAAAATCACTAGTGTCCGATAAAAATTAGAATCGGGGATTTTTCAACCTACAACCCAGTGTTTAGTGGTTTTTTTATTTGATTTTCAAAAGTAAGCCCTACATTTTACGAGGAG
>JBIKSI010000138.1:0-8765 GCA_044348665.1 Crocinitomicaceae bacterium | reverse complement strand
AAAACTATTTTTAATTTTTCAGAAAACGCAGGTGAACGATTTCATTTTCTTGCTTGATGCTCAGAATGTAAGTTGCACTTGCCAATTTTTCAATATTTATTTCATTATTAATCACAGTGCCAGATTGAACAATTTCCCCCATCTGATCAACTACTTCATACGTGGAAACAGCATTTAAACCTTCTATTTTTAGTCTGTCACTTGATGGATTGGGAGAAATAGTAAGTTTGAGGTTTTGGTTTTCAGAAATTCCGATTGAACTTAGTTCACGAACTATATAGCCAAAAGGATTCTGTCCAAAGTTGGATCCACCGACATAATAGTACCTGTTTTCAAAATAAACCAAATCATAAAGTTCTCCATAAAAATTATTAATAGCATAAACATAGCCTGTCAGAAAATCATAAGTTGCTAATCCCTGCCCTAAATACATATAACCTGCAGTAAAATTACCTGCAAAAAGGAATTGACTTGTATTCGTGTTGATATTCATTGCATTGATTTTCATATACCTTGGTTCAAAAACCATAGGACAAATTGTCCCAGAAAAAATCAGAGGCTGCATATAGCCATTCACGTACTCTGAAATAGCTAGTGAATTAAAATTAAAATCATTATATCTTCCACCAAAGTAATAACCTGTATTGGTCAGCATAATCGAATTAATTGTATCTGGAACAATCCCCTGAATGCTATTGTCATAAGTGAAATTAATATCGTGCTTTACAACATTATTTACAATTAATGAATCTGTCAAAAAATCATTTTGAAATAAATATACCTTGTCAAATTTACCCCCATAGACTGCATTTGAATAATTCCTCGATTCAATAGCATAAATCCCTCCATTAGTTTCAGCCCTTTTTTTCCAATTAGAATTATCATCAAATGACCAAATCTCCGTATTTATTGAATTTAACTTGTGTATCGCAACACTCATTCTATATTGAGAATCATTTAGGGATCCAGAAAAAGCATCAAAAGCTAGGACTTCAAATTCTTCAGAAATTGGCAATGCACTAAATTCCCAAGTATTATTTACCAACTTTGCGATTTGATACTTTTCACCATTGTGCAAAAATTCACCACAAGCAATTAATTGACCTCCTGTTGCATTTTTAATATCAACCAATTTTCCATTTAATCCACCAGCTAAACAAGAAAGTTGATTATTTTGATAAAAACCAATATTTGCGCAAGGTAAACCTTTTAATTCTGTGAAATCTCCTCCAAAATAAAGTCGAGAACCATCAAGTTGATTGTAAGATGGAAGCAAATGTTTAACAGGTCCATTTGTTGTGCCATCAATGTTTTCGTAAGAAGCAGGATTTTGATATGTTGGTTGAATCAAAGCCAACTCTTCCAAACTAAAGCCATGTATTTCAGCCCATTCACCTACTCCTTTTGTTTCAATATCTTTTACATAAGCGTAATTTTCATTTTTGCTAATTTTCTGTGCCAAATCTCCATTTCCTGAAACTAACATTAAATAGCCAACGGCACAATGTGTTCCTAAATGATCAATAAAATAAGGTGTTCTTTCTTCATGATATAAATTAATTGGAAATACTTTTTTCTCAGCATAACTGTAAAGTTTGTTCAATAAATCCAACCTATTTTCAATTTGATTTTGAGAGTATTGTGTTGTTTTGGTTTGCAATAATTCAATGACCGAAAACAGATGCTTTTGAATGCGATCAAGGTCAGAATTAAAGCTTACTTCTTCCCCAAATTTTGAAACATCCTGATTTTTCCAATATTTGTTTACCTCTAGTAAATGAGAAGAAAGTTTTTGATTTTCAGAGGCATTAAATCCAAATACATAATTAGATAAACAAAGTATAAACGGCACTAAAAATTTCATGATTTTAATTTTAAGTAGTTATTTACTAAGACATGAAATTAGACGTAAAAGTTGCATGTAATTCAATAAACAAATTGTTCAAAAACAAACAACTTTTTAAAATCTAAATTCCGATAATTAAAATTCTATTATCGAAAAATCAAATCCTTTCCACTAAAATCAAATTATCATCAACAAGTTCCATAACCTTAATCATTGTTCCAGTTGGAATTTCATCACCATTAGTTATGGCGTTTAACTCGTGAAAAGAGCCATTAACGCTCACTTGTACTTTACCATAGCCTGATTTATGTCCAGGAATTCGCAAGTAAACAGAAGCTGTTTTTCCAATGACATTATTAATATTAAAAGTATTGTCCTCCGCTAATTTTTGAACTTGTTTAATAACAACAAAAAATAGGTACACGAACAAAGCTCCAACAGCAAAAGCCAGCAGAATTAAAATCCAACTACTTTTTATGGAGGTGAAGAAAGAAATTCCCGTCCATGAAAAACCCAACAAAAAATTGATTAAGTTCCTTAAGGTGAATAATTGAAAAGGCATGTCTGTCCCATCAAAATCGCCATTGAAATCTGGGTTTGTACCATCCGATGAATCAGCACCTGCGAAGGTCATAATGGTTTGAATAATGAAAATCAAACTTGCTGGAATTGCAATAAACCAAAATGATTTTTCTAAATTTGTCATGTTTACGAAAAAGTCCATAATTTTATTTTTTGACTAAAATAAGAATTTTTTGTTTATTTCGCTATCAAATATTATTTTTTTTGAGAGGACCGTTGTTTGTGACATGGTTTTAAAACAAAAACATACGCCACAAACATTACGCTAATTATTTAGTACGTTGATCTATTCTTAATTACTTTTGAGTCCTTTTTCACTGTTTTTAAGGAAGAACCACATTTACTTACGAATAATTTTTCTTGAAATAATTTCTCCTTTATCTGAAACAAATTGGAACAAATATAATCCAGCGTTGAATTGACTTACATTTACTTTTTCACCCGAAACAAGTGATTTCGAAAAACACAATTTACCTTTTGAATCTAAAATGGAAAGGGAAATTTTCTCCATGTGATTGAATTTTATTTCAACAAAATCACTTGCTGGATTTGGACTAATTTGAATCAAATCAGCTGTAATTTCTTGCTTATTTAGAGAAGAATTATTTAAATTTGGATCGTTTTGGATCGTTCCATTTGAGTTGATAATCCAATTATTTGGGTCAATTTGCGTTAAATTGCTAATTCCTTGGATATTTTGAATGTAAAAATTTGAACTCGCAGCGTTGATGTCAAATCGTATTATCGTATCACTCATTCCAGTTCTTTGAAATTTCAAATCAATTGGATTGGTAAACAATGGTGTAACTGTTGGCACAGAAACTGTTTGATTTATTTGTACATGCAAATTATTGTCCATAAAATTCCATTTTGCTGAATAAGTTGGATATCCTTCACCAAAATACCACTGTTCGAAAGCATCCGTTAAATCAAGTCCTGACACCAATTCTAACTCATGTTGAACATCCAATCCGCCAGCGGTGCTGAATTTGTATACTTCTTGAAAATTTCTAAGCGCTTGGAAAAATTGCTCGTCATTATTAAGTAAATATCTGAATGTATGAATAATTGCAGCTCCTTTATCGTAGGTTAATCGTCCACTAAAAATTCGATTTCCGTTTAAACTGTCTTCCACCCAAACACTTCCACCAGCTTGACTTTTGATATTTGAATGGCGTGCATTCATGTCTGTAATTTGCTCACCAGGATATAATTCGTTCAGCATCAAATATTCTGCATAAGAGGCAAAACCTTCATTTACCCAAATATCTGCCCATGACTTGCAGGTAACTTGATCGCCCCACCATTGATGTGCTAATTCGTGTGCTGTTAAGGTTTTTTCAAAAAAGCCTTGGGTTGTCATCGTTTGATGCTCCATTCCACCGCTTAATGGCGCCATGCAATGTCCGTATTTTTCTTCGTGGAAAGGATAAAGTCCAAAAATAGTTGAAAAATATTCAATAAAATCAACTGTTTCATCAATATCGCTTTGAAAGTTTGTCAAAGTAGCAGGGTTGTTGTAAATGTAATTTTTTACTTCAATCGGATTTGCTGCCCCAACAGGATTTGCATAAACTGTATAATCTACATATTCTCCAATTGCAACTGAAATTAAATAATAATCAATTGGATATCTATGTTTCCATTCAAATCTTGTGTTACCATTCCCTAAATCAATTTCATTTGTCAAAACACCGTTGGAACCTGCTTTGCAAGTTGAAGGAACAGTAATATTAACATCAACGCTATCAATTTTATCTGTCAAAGATTGTTTGCAGGGAAACCATTCGAAAGCCGAAAAAGGCTCACTCAATGACCAAGTAATTCTGTTTCCCCAACTTGGTGATGTTGCATTTGTCATACCAGAACCACCTAAAGGGTTGGAAGCAGCACTTGGTGGAGTTCCTTGGTAATTAACGGAAATTACGAAAGCTTCATCAGTAGAAATATTCACTGGAACTTTAATTAAATGTTCTACTCGTGAATAAGCAACAGGTGCATTATTTAGTAAGATTTCGTTTACTGTTAATGAACTAAATAACTCAAAATATACAGAATCTAGGTTTTCACGCGCAGTTCCATGCAATTCTACAATGCCAGAAAGAGCGGTAGATTGATTTGTCATATTTAAATCGAACTTGTAAAAATGCATATCATAACGTTCAGTTTCTGCGATTTGCGCAACAGAAAGCGTATTACTTTTCGAATTGAAATTTTTACTTTTAATGTTCGCACAGGAAAAATTTTCTTTCTGTGAAAAAGAAATAAATATTAAAAATAAATTTAAGATTGTAATTTTAGTTTTCATTTTAATTATAGTTTCCTCAAAATTAGTTGAATTTTTTAAGTTAAAATAAAAAATAGTTTTAAATGTTGTTTTTATTTATTTCACGGTAAAATCAAATAAGCTCAGTTCAATGGTGAAATTGCGAAAAAAAAAGTCCCGAAAATTTCGAGACTCAGGTATTATTTTTGCTTTTTATTATATTATTTTGAAAATCTTCTCAAGGAAGACCAACTTCCGCCATTATGAACATTGACAAAACCAGCACCTTTTAGTAAGGATTTAGCCGAACCACTTCTCATTCCAGAGGCACAGCATGTAATGTAGGTCTTGTTTTTGTCTAATTTAGACATGCTGCTACGTAATTGATCTAAAGGAATATTCATGGAACCTTTTACATTTCCTCCTTGGTATTCACCTTTTGTGCGTACATCTATAATTTGTGCCCCAGCTTTGACCAATGCGTCTAAATCTACTTTTTTACCGAATAAACTGCTTAAAATTCCCATAATTTTTTCCTATAAATTGTTAACATCTAACCAAGAACCACCATTTTGGCATTCGATTCCGTGAGCTTTTAAAAATTGAGTTGCTTGACCGCTTCTATTTCCACTAGCGCAACACAAAACAATTGGAGCACTCATTTCTTTAAATTCTTCAATTCGAGTTGGAACGTCTTGTAAAGGAATATTTTTTGAACCAGCTACATGTCCACCCATAAATTCACCTGGACTTCTTACATCAATGATTGTCATAACTTTAAATTTTAATTTCTGAACAAAATTAGGGTATTAAAAGGGAATGCTGTGTTACCTTTGTTACTTATAGAAAATTGAAGTTTTAGGATCTGCAAAAAAATAAAAGATTTAACCGCTAAAAACTTTTTTGTTACTTAATATAAGTTGTGTAAGTACGAGGATCAAACTGCTCCAAGGGAAATGGAAATCTTCATGAAATTTTCGAAAATTTTGAAAATCAAATTCAAAAGCGATAGCTCTTTGAGTTGATATTGAAAAAGGAGAAAAGGAATAAAATTGGAATTGTACTTGGAAAAAGCAGCCGAAAAATGAAAATAAAAGTTTTAAGCGTTAAAAATATTTTTATTTCTGATTTCTAAAGCTTTGAGATTTATTTTTTAACGACTTTTCTCACAATAATTTGTTCTTTGTAATGGATTTTGAGTATATACACACCATTATTTATGCGAGAAGTTTCAACTATATTACTTCTATTTACGGATAAAACCAAATTTCCTGTTTCGCTAAAAATTTCAATTTTTTGAATTTTATCGTCGTCTTGGGCATTTTTATGTTGCACAAAAAGTTGTTCATTGAAAGGATTTGGATATGTTCCCACGCCTGAAAGATTGATTTCTTGCACGTTTTGAGAAAAAAGTGAAGTACTTGCAAAAACGAATAAAAAGAAAAAAAGTGCTTTCATGACATTTAATTTATATTTTCACTAACGGAAGATTTATAAAAGAGTTACAAAAAAAATGAATTTTATCTAAAACTTTTGTTTTCTTGTTACCTTTGCAAAAAAAATCAAACATGAGATACGACGTAGCAATTATTGGTGGAGGAATCGTTGGAGCAGCAACTTTGTACAAATTACAAATCAAATATCCGAATTTAAACTTGGTATTGATCGAAAAAGAAAAAATGTTGGCTGACCATCAAACTGGTCATAATTCTGGGGTAATTCACTCGGGATTGTATTACACACCAGGTTCTCTGAAAGCAAAAAATTGCGTTGAAGGACGTCATGAATTGGTTGCTTTTGCAAAAGAACATGGAATTGCGCATGATGTTTGTGGAAAAGTTGTGGTTGCTACAAAAGAAAGTGAATTGCCATACATGGATAAGATTTTCAATAATGGTATTGCTAACAATATCGAAGGAATCAGAAAAATCACCGCTGAGGAAATTCGTGAAATTGAACCACATGTAAGGGGAATTGCAGGGATTCATGTTCCATGTACTGGAATTATCGATTTTCGAGGCGCGACCGAAAAAATGGTAGAATTGGCCTTGGCAAAAAATCCAAACAGCAAATTGTTATTACAACATGAAGTACTTGATGTAGAGAAAAAAGATGGCCATTCAATTATTGTTACCAACAAAAATAAAGTTGAAGCAAATTATGTAGTATTCTGTGCTGGTTTGCAAGCTGATCGTTTAGCTAAAAAAGATGGAGTAAATTTAAAAGAGAAAGTTGTTGGTTTCCGCGGAGATTATTACGAATTAACTGACGCCGCAAAACATAAGGTGAAACACTTAATTTATCCTGTTCCAGATCCACAATTCCCATTTTTGGGAGTTCACTTCACGCGCATGACGAATGGTGATACCGAATGTGGTCCAAATGCTGTATTCACTTTTAAAAGAGAAGGTTACGGAAAAACTGATTTCTCTTTCCGTGATACTTGGGATGCTTTAACCTATAAAGGAACGTGGAAATTATTCTTCAAAAACATGAAATATGGAATTGACGAATACCGCAGGGCTTTTTCTAAAAAATTATTCTTAAAAACCTTACAAGTTTTGATTCCTGATCTTACAATGGACGACATAAAGCCTGGAAGAGCTGGAGTTCGCGCCTTATTGTTACGAGAAGATGGTGACACAAGAGATGATTTCAGAATTGAATACCACGGAAATTCGATTCACGTTTTAAATGCACCTTCACCAGCAGCTACTGCATCTTTAGCGATCGGAGGTTACATTGCTGAAGAGGCGGAAAAACATTTTAAGTTGAGTTAGATCTTAGGTGGGAGTTAGTAGTTGGGAGTTAATAGTGAAGAGTGAAGAGTGAAGAATTAGTAGTGAAGAGTGGAGAGTGGAGAATTAGTAGTGAAGAGTTAGTAGTGAAGAGTGGAGAGTGGAGAGTGGAGAGTGGAGAGTGGAGAGTGAAGAATTAGTAGTGAAGAGTTGAGAGTGAAGAAATAGTAGTGAGGTTTGCAGAAATAACATCATTTCAATAAACTTATTGCGATGCATGATCAAAAATTCAGCAGAAGTAGCTTGCTGAGAAATGATAAATTCTAAGTAAATACCTAGTGAG
This sequence comes from Crocinitomicaceae bacterium, assembly GCA_044348665.1. Lineage (GTDB taxonomy): Bacteria > Bacteroidota > Bacteroidia > Flavobacteriales_D > Crocinitomicaceae > M2408. The sequence continues at coordinate 990 of JBIKSI010000138.1, read as the reverse complement.
AAACATAAAATAAAACATTTCTTAGTGATTCATTGTATTTTTATTTTACAGACAAACTAATTAGACCTAAAAATAGAAATTTTGATCTCAATGATGAAAATAATAACTTGGAATTGCAATATGGCTTTCCGGAAAAAAGTTCAATGCATTCTACAAGAACTACCAGACATTCTTATTGTACCTGAGTGTGAAAATCAAGAACGGCTTGTTTTTGAGAAAGATATTAAACTTGCAAATGACTTCTTTTGGTATGGTAACAATCCAAATAAAGGTATTGGAGTTTTTTCATTTGGCGACCTTAAAATTAGGCTGCTTGACATTCACAACCCAGATTTTAAATACGTTATTCCATTATCAATTTTCAATGAAAAAATTAACTTGACAGTTTTTGCAATTTGGACACAAAAACCAGAGAAACATGATTGTTATACTGAGCAGGTTTGGAACGCTGTTCATTTTTACAGCAAGCTATTAGACAATGAAAATGTAATACTAGCAGGCGATTTCAATAGCAATTCCATTTGGGACAAACCAAATAGGATTTACAATCACACCAACCTTGTTGACTATTTAATGAGCAAAAATATTTTTAGTACTTATCATTATTTTCACAAGGAAAAACATGGACAAGAAAAAAAGCCTACACTTTTCATGCACAGAAAGATTGTCAAACCTTATCATATTGACTTTTGCTTTGCATCTTCAAATCTCATTGACAAATTAATAAATGTTGAAATTGGAACCTTTGAAAAGTGGACCATGTATAGCGACCACAATCCATTAATAGTAACAATTGATCTCTGAAGAGAGGATAAATAGCAACATCAAAATAGGAATATTGAAATCGAAATAATAAAAATTAACACTATTAACCGACTAAAATCAAAAAGTACAGTTTTTCCTTTCAAAAGCCCCATATTTATTAAGATTTAATTCTCTAAATAAAAACCTACCGCCCCGATTTTAGAACAAATCCATCTGTATGCAAGG
>JBIKSI010000137.1:0-8946 GCA_044348665.1 Crocinitomicaceae bacterium | reverse complement strand
AACATATTTTGGTCGAGATGCACGGTTTTTTGAAAGTTTTTTCATTTTTCCTTGCACTTGGTTGTGCAAAAATAAGCTATAACCCACAAAAATCAAAGGTTTATACTTTTTCAGCAGACCCTATTTAATGTTAATTATCCGTTACACAACGCTTAAATCTAAAAAATCAAAAAAAAAAATTCAAAAAAAAATGAGTTACGAAAATTCATAACTCATCTCAAAATTTAAAACAAAATCTTATTTTGCTGCTCCTAATTGATCTGCTGCACTTTGAGAAATTGCAGACTTTTCAAAACGGATTTTTGTACCTTCAGAACTAATCAAAATTGTTGAATCAGAAACCTCTAATATGGTACCGTGAACTCCTCCAATGGTAACAACTTTATCACCTTTTTGTAAATTCTCTCTGAATTTTTTAAGTTCTTTTTGTTTTTTCATTTGTGGTCTTATCATGAAAAAGTAGAATACTACTAAAATCATAACAAGCATAATTAACTGTTGCATTGTTTGTGTTTTATTTGATTAATTGTTTATTTTTATTTCTCTTAATAATTTTGTGCTCCAAGTTTTATTATTTAAAGCGTAATTTAGTTTTTATAATTTACTATTGAACTAACGTTCAATTTATCAAAGCTAAGGCTTTTCTTACTTTCTAATTACCTCAGCGTTAATTTTCATCACGGTAATCGAAGGCTCGGTATTTGCAACGATTCTAACTTCCTTAGAAATTTTTCCTCCGCTTGTACTTTCAGTTTTTACTGTTGCTTTTATCTTTCCTGTTTTGCCTGGTTGAATTGGTTCTTCAGGTTTTTCTGCCACCGTGCAAGAACAAGAACCTTTTACCTCTGCAATCACCAATGGATAACTCCCTTCATTTTTCACCTCAAAGGTAGCCATAATTTCTTCTCCATGCATTACTTTTCCCGCATCGAACACTGGATTCACAGAAATTTCTGTCTTCTGCCCTATTTCTACCGTCGAACTTCCTGTGCAAGACATGAAACTTGCCCCAATTAGTAATGATGCAATTAAATATATCTTTTTCATATCATTCCCCAATTTTGTCATTTATAATTTATCATTTATAATTATTAACTCATCAATCCCCTACCAATCTTTACAATTTTTCCGTCCGCGTTCAATTTATCTATCGCTTTGTCTAAAATCCCGTTGATGAAAGCATTACTTTTTGGAGTAGAATAAAATTTAGAGATTTCAATGTACTCGTTTAGAGTTACTTTAGTCGGTATATTGTTAAATTCCTGAAACTCTGTAATGGCCATTTTCATTAAAATAACGTCCATTTTCGCAATACGATCAAATTCCCAGTTTTGAGTCAATTCGTCAATCAATTTCTCATTTTCTTTGTCACGAGAAATAGTTTTTCTCAATAAAGTCTTCACGAATGGAATTTCATCCTCTGGATCTTTGTAAAGTGGTAAAACTTGCAAATCCTCCCCCTCTTTCAAGGTTTTCAAAGATTTCAATACCATTGAACAAGACAAATCAATATCGTCTAACCAATGAATGCTTTTTTCTTCGAAGAAGTTGTAAATCAATGGGAAATTCGCAATTTCTGTTCTAAATAAATTAATCACAAATTCCAAATCAGTCGTAAAACTGCTTTCTTCTGATGCCAAATAAGAAAAATAAAGTTCACTTTCCTTAATTTGAGCAAACAATTTCTTGAACATTTCTTTATTGTCGTCTCCCACCCAATTAATTCGGTGTTCTTCGCTAATTCTTCTTAAATTTTTGCTATCATCTAACAAAGCAAAAACGCTATTTTCAACAAATTTTAAATTCGGATTTAAATCATCCTCTGTTGGTCGAATTTTATTTTTTTTATCTTCTACAATTTGTTCTGCAACGCGTTGAATTTCATGAAATGTCAAAAATAAATACAAATACAAGTCGTAAATTCGATCTATTGAATGAAGCATTTCTTTTTCCGTACGGTTGAAATTATCTTCTTCCGACTGAAAATAGGCATAAAGGGCTTGTAAAACTTTAATTCTTAAGTGACGACGATTTAACATATTAAGTTTTACTTGTTTTTATAAAGGTAATTTAACTTTTCCAATGGCTTCGATTCTTTCTTCCGCCATTTTATTCGCGATTTGGTAAGTAGGTATATTTTCTGATTTTGATCGTTTCACAATGTTTGAAATTGTGTTATAAATTTCGTCTGCTTTGGTCAATGCCCACTCTGCGGACAAACCTTTAACTTCAGAATAACAATTTATAACACCACCAGCATTTAGTGCGTAATCTGGAGCATAAATGATTCCTTTTTCCATCACTTTAATTCCGTGAACGGATTCATTTGCTAACTGATTGTTTGCAGCACCTGCGATAATTGAACATTTCAAACGTGATAAAGTATCGTCATTCACCGTTGCACCCAAGGCACAAGGAGCATAAATATCCATGTCAACGTCATAAACATCATTAATTCCAACAACTTCCGCTCCATAAGTGGAAGAAACTCGTTTCAAGGTATCTTCGTGAATGTCGGAAATATAAATTTTTGCACCTTCTTTAGCTAAAGAAGCAACTAAATATTCTCCAACGTGACCAACACCTTGCACCATGATTTTTTTCCCAGAAAGTGAATCTGAACCAAATTGTTCTTTTGCGCAGGCTTTCATTCCCATGTAAACTCCTTGAGCTGTTACTGGAGATGGATCGCCACTTTTCCCAGGTAAACCAACCACATTGTTTGTTTCCATGTTCACCCAAACCATGTCGTTTGTTCCAATACCAACATCTTCCGCAGTAATGTATTTTCCAGCTAAACTTTCAACAAATTTCCCGAATCTTCTGAACATTGCTTCTGACTTCATAGTGCGAGAATCACCGATAATTACCGCTTTTCCACCACCAAGATTTAATCCTGAAATTGAATTTTTGTAAGTCATCCCACGAGAAAGACGCAAAACATCCGTTAAAGCTTCCATTTCATTGTTGTACATCCACATTCTTGTTCCTCCCAAGGCAGGCCCTAAAACAGTGTTATGAACAGCAATAATGGCTTTTAAACCTGTTGCATTGTCGTTACAAAATAATAATTGTTCGTGATCAAATTTGCTCATTTGAGCAATAACTGGATTTTCAACCAAGTTCGTTTCTTGGATATTTTTTACTTCAAACATTTCTTACAAAAAAGAGTTATCTATATATTCGTTTCAATTGTTATTTTTGTAAAATATTTCAAGAATACAAAAATCACGGTGCAAAAATAGAAAAAATATCTGATGAAGTCTTTAAGCTATCTAAACAAATATATAATTAAATACAAATGGAGGTTGATTTTGGGAGTAATTTTCATAGCAATCTCCAACTATTTCGGGGTAGAAATGCCCAAAATGGTGAAGGAAGCAGCTGATGATTTTTTATCAGAAGTTAAGGGAAAACAAAGTTTTGATTCTATTTTTTGGTTGAGTTTACAGTTGGCTGGGATTTATGTTCTTTTCTCCGTATTAAAAGGATTTTTTCTTTTCATGACACGCCAAATGATCATAATTGTTTCACGCCTAATTGAATACGATTTAAAAAATGAAATTTATGTACAATATCAAAAGTTAAACTATTCATTTTTCAAAAGAAATAAAACGGGTGACTTGATGAATAGAATTTCAGAGGATGTGTCACAAGTGCGTATGTATCTTGGTCCTGGTTGGATGTACACCATCAATTTAGTTGTATTGTTCGTAATGGTGATTTTTACCATGTTAAAAACAAATGTTACACTTACATTGATCGTACTTGCACCTTTACCAATCATGTCTATTTTGATTTATCGTGTGTCAAACAAAATGAATAAATTGAGTAAGGAGGTGCAAGAAGAACAATCTTTACTTTCTACCATTGTACAAGAAACTTTTTCTGGAATTCGTGTAATTAAGGCTTATATCCGTGAAAAAGAAGTGCAAACAAAATTCAATGCTTCCTCGGAGGAATTTAAGTCCAAAAACATGAAATTGGTAATAGTGAATGCATTGTTTATGCCAACAATTGTTTTTCTTATTGGTTTAAGTACTTTATTAACTATTTATTACGGAGGTTGTTTGGTGATCGAAGAACAATTAAAGGCAAAAACAATTGAAAATTATATACCTACCTTTACACCAGGTGATATCTTAGCATTTATTTCCTATGTATTTATGTTAACTTGGCCTTTTGCAAGTGTTGGTTGGGTAACATCGATTAATCGTCGGGCTGCAGCTTCTCAAGCAAGAATTAATGAGTTTTTGGAAATAAAACCAGAAATCTACAATTCAAATCACAGTAAATTAGATGAAGTGAAAGAAATTTCATTCGAAAATGTTACTTTTTCTTACGTAAATTCAGAAGAAGCGCATGAAAATTTCTATTCTATCAAAAATTTATCATTCACCATCAAAGAAGGAGAAACACTGGGGATTGTTGGCAGAACTGGAAGCGGAAAATCAACTATTTTAAACCTAATTACGCGACAAATTGATCCTTCAGAAGGAAGAATTACGGTTAATGGGCAAGATTTACGAGAAATTAATTTAGATGAATTTAGACAGCAATTAGGAATTGTTCCACAAGATGTTTTTCTATTTTCAGATACCATAGGAAACAACATCAAATTTGGCTTAAATCAAGACGAAGTTACTGAGGAACAATTGATTGATGTTACAAAAACTGCGCACGTTTACCACAATATCAAAGATTTCCAAGATGGATTTGATACGATTTTAGGAGAACGTGGAGTAAACTTGAGTGGCGGACAAAAACAGCGTGTTAGTATCGCCCGAGCAATAATCAGAAATCCAAAAACTCTATTACTAGATGATTGCCTAAGTGCTGTTGATACTGAAACAGAAGACATTATCTTAAAAGGTTTGAACGAAAAATTTAAAAATAGTCTGACCGTAATCGTGAGTCATAGAATTTCTAGTTTACGTTTTGCTGACAAAATCATCGTGATTGAAGATGGTCAAAAAGTGGAAGAAGGAACTCATTCAGAATTGATTACGAGAAATGGAATTTATCATGAAATGTATTTGAAACAACTTTCTAATGATGAGGGTTAAAAGTTAGGAGTTGTTAGTTAGTAATTAGTATTTGAGAATGCGCTTCATTTCGACAAGCTTAGTGTGACAGTGAAGAGTGAAAAGTAATAAATCATTAAAGAATATTACTTTAGATTATTTTTCTAATAAATACCAATTGTAATTTCGAATATCGCCGTTTTCAACTTTTTCTTCCAAGATTAACTTGTATTTATTTTTCCTTTTATCAATTATTTCTACTTCGTAGGCGATTTTTTGATCCAAAAACATGGAAGAGAGTTGCACTGAATCAAATAGTTGCGAGCTTTTGGGTCGAATTGTAATCTCCTTATCCTTAAACTGAAAAAGTGTATTCTTTTGAGCAATCAATTTGATTTTTATGGATTTTTTTGTTTCGTTGTGAATGTAAAAATTGGTGGTTTTCTTTTCAACTTTTTTTTGATTTACAACATAAGTTTCTTCCGTTTCCTGCTGAAAATCAGGTGATTTCATAATTGTTGTTGGGTAACCATCTGGTCGGCTTAAATCTACATATTCCGTCTGATTTCCCGCTTCATCAAATGTATGAAAATAATTGTAGAACTGAATTCCTCCATCTGGCGCCGAACTATATTCTAACTTATGAACTTGCCCATTTGCATGATAAGTTGGATAAACAGAAGCGTGTCCTCCCACACGGCGCAATTCGTAATGCAAAATTTCTGAACCATCATTTTTATACATTATAAATTTTCCCCAATAATGATTTTTGTCCCACGTTTCTTTCGTCGAAACTTGACCATTTGCATGAAAACAGAGTTTTTCACTACCATTTTCTGAAGTGATATTTTGGCATTCTCTTACTTTTACCTTTTGCTGTGCATTTGTAAAAAGAGCACTTAAACATAAAAAAAGTGTGATAATGTTTTTCATATTATTTCACAAAACAATAAATATGCCAAAGCAATTATTTATTTCACAAAAAAATCCCATTCATCAGAAGACAAATGGGATTTTAAACTATCTTTTTGATTTAGTTAAGACAAAACTTCCTCAATTGCATTAACTGGTTTTCTGAAAACTATCTTTCCATCAAAAACATCCATCACAACAATTTGTGAAGTGTCGATGGTATTAGAAAGTAGGGCTTTCGACAGCTCGTTTAACACTTGTTTTTGGATCACTCTTTTTACTGGTCGAGCACCAAATTGTGGATCATATCCAGCCTTGCAAATCCATTCAAAAGCTTCGTTAGTAACGTGTAAACGAATATCTTTTTCAGCCAAAAGTTCTTTTAGATTGTTCAACTGAATGGTTACAATTCCACGTAAGTGACTCATCGATAAAGGTGTAAACATAATTGTTTCATCAATTCGATTCAAAAACTCAGGTCGAATCGTTTGTCTCAATAGTTCCAAGACTTTGAATTTCGTTTTTTCAGCTACCTCATCATAATGCCCTTCTTTGATTCCTTCGAAACTCTCTTGAATTAAGTGTGAACCTAAATTTGAAGTCATAATGATAATGGTATTTTTGAAATTCACCATTCTACCTTTATTATCAGTCAAACGCCCGTCATCTAATACTTGTAACAAAACATTAAATACGTCTGGATGTGCTTTTTCGATTTCGTCCAATAATACGATTGAATATGGTCTTCTTCTTACTGCTTCCGTTAACTGTCCGCCTTCATCGTATCCAACGTATCCTGGAGGCGCTCCAACCAAACGACTAACTGAATGTTTTTCTTGGTATTCACTCATATCAATACGCGTCATGGCGTTTTCATCGTTGAATAAATATTCCGCCAAGGCTTTTGCTAATTCCGTTTTTCCAACTCCAGTAGTTCCTAAGAAAATGAAGGATCCAATTGGACGTTTGGCGTCTTGCAAACCAGCTCTACTTCTTCTCACAGCATCAGAAAGCGCCGCAATTGCTTCTTCCTGACCAACAACTCTTTTTCCTAATTCATCTTCTAATTTCAACAATTTTGAAACCTCAGATTCAACCATCTTTGAAACTGGAATTCCAGTCCACTTTGAGACAACTTCAGCGATTTCTTCTAAATCAACCTCTTCTTTTATCATTTTAGAAGTAGATTGCATTTCAATTAGTTTCGCTTTAGCATCCTCTAATTTTGTTTCTGTTTCTTTAATTTTTCCATAACGGATTTCTGCAACTTTTCCATAATCGCCTGCTCTTTCAGCGTTGTCAGCCTCGATTTTTAAGTTTTCTAAATCCTCCTTAAATTTCTGAACAGCATCCACCACATCGCGTTCAGCTTGCCATTTGGCAACAAAAGCATCTCGTTGTTGAGCTAGATTTGCTAATTCTTTGCCGATATTTTCTAATTTTTTGGTATCTTTTTCTCTTGTTATCGCCGCCTTTTCTATTTCCAATTGCATAATTTTACGTTCCAATTCGTCCAATTCTTCTGGTTTAGAATTGATTTCCATACGTAATTTTGAAGCTGCTTCATCAATTAAATCAATTGCTTTATCAGGCAAATGTCTATCCGTAATGTAACGTTGAGACAATTCCACCGCAGCAATAATCGCCGCATCTTTAATCATTACTTTGTGGTGATTTTCGTATTTCTCTTTGATTCCACGTAAAATTGAAATTGCATCTTCCGTTGTTGGTTCATCCACTAATACCGTTTGAAAACGACGCACCAAAGCTTTATCTTTTTCAAAATATTTTTGATATTCATTTAAAGTTGTTGCTCCAACCGCTCTTAATTCACCTCTTGCCAAGGCAGGTTTTAAAATATTTGCAGCATCCATGGCTCCATCTCCACCACCAGCGCCAACTAATGTGTGAATTTCGTCAATAAACAAGATGATTTCTCCATCCGCTTGAATGACTTCTTTTACAACCGCTTTTAGACGTTCCTCAAATTCACCTTTGTATTTTGCACCAGCAATCAATGCTCCCATGTCTAAAGAATAAACAATTTTACTTTTCAGATTTTCAGGAACGTCTCCGTTGATGATTCTATGCGCTAAACCTTCAGCTATGGCAGTTTTACCAACTCCTGGTTCACCAATTAGAATTGGGTTATTTTTAGTTCTACGTGTTAAAATTTGTAATACACGTCTAATTTCATCGTCACGACCAATTACAGGATCTAATTTCCCAGATTGGGCAAGTTCGTTTAAGTTTTTAGCGTATTTTTCAAGTGATTTATAGGTTCCTTCTTGGCTATTTGAAGTAACATTTTGTCCATTTCTTAAATCCATAATGGCTTCTTTTAGGTTTTTTTGAGTTATTTTATTTTCTTTCAACAGTTGACCGATGGCATCGTTTGCATCGATTAAAGTGTAAAGAATTACTTCAATGGAAACGAATTCATCTTTGAAATTTTTCATTTCATTCACTGACGATGTTAAAGTTTTATTAGCATGTTGACTCAGATGCAATTGACCGCCAGTAACTTTTGGAAGTCCCTGAATGATTCGTTCAACAACTTGTTCGATGTTTTTAGAGTTAGCGTTTAGTTTGTTCAGCAAATATGGAATAACATCTTGATCTACTTCCATCATTCCTTTCAAAAGATGCGTGTTTTCGATACTTCCATGGCCAAATCCTTCAGCGATTGTTTGCGCTTGTTGAATGGCTTCTTGTGCTTTTAAGGTAAATTTATTAAAGTCCATAATTTAGGTTTTTATGATGCTTAGCAAACGTCAATTTATATTCCAAAGGAGAAATCGAGACAAATTGACATCTTTCAAGCGTGATATTTAGTTAAAAACATCAAATTAAACGACAAATTGTCATAATCTCTGTATTTATTTAGGGTCTGCTGAAAAAGTATAAACCTTTGATTTTTGTGGGTTGTAGCTTATTTTTGCACAACCAAGTGCAAGGAAAAATGAAAAAACTTTCAAAAAACCGTGCATCTCGACCAAAATATGTTAGT
>JBIKSI010000245.1:0-2508 GCA_044348665.1 Crocinitomicaceae bacterium | reverse complement strand
AATTGCATTGATACCATTTGTGCGTGGACGAGAATAAGCCTCCAAAGAAGTTTTCTTGATGATTCCTTCTTTTGTACACATGATAATAAAGTTGTTTTGAACGTATTCTTTATCTGTCAAATCTTGAACTTTTACGTAAGCTTTCACTTTATCGTCTTGCTCAATGTTTAATAGATTTTGAATCGCTCTACCTTTTGCTAATTTGTTTCCTTCCGGAATTTCAAATACACGCATCCAGAAACATCTTCCTTTTTCAGTGAAAATCAATAAGTAATTGTGATTTGTTGCAACAAATAAATGTTCTAAGAAATCTTTATCACGCGTGGTTGAACCTTTTGAGCCCATTCCACCTCTGTTTTGAACTTTGTATTCAGATAAACTTGTACGTTTAATGTATCCTGCATGAGAAATTGTAATAATCACTTCTTCATCAGGAATTAAATCTTCCATACGCATTTCGCTTGCTGCATATTCGATTCTAGAACGACGTGCATCACCGTATTTATCCTTAACGTAGTTTAACTCGTCCTTGATGATTTGCATTCTACGATCTTCGTTTGCTAAGATATCTCTTAAGTCAGCAATTAAAGCCATCAAATCAGCGTATTCAGCTCTTAGTTTATCTTGTTCAAGACCAGTTAATTGTCTCAAACGCATTTCCACGATTGCTCTTGCTTGTAAATCACTTAAAGCAAAACGAGAAATTAAGTTTTCTCTTGCTTCGTCAGGACTTTTTGAAGCACGAATAATTTTAATTACTTCATCAATATTATCTGACGCAATAATTAAACCTTCTAAGATATGTGCTCTATCTTCTGCTTTCTTCAGATCAAATTTTGTTCTACGAATAATTACTTCGTGTCTAAATTCGATGAAATTTGAGATTAATTCTTTTAAGTTTAATTGGTAAGGTCTTCCATCAACTAAACAGATGTTGTTAACTGAAAATGAAGTTTGTAGAGCAGTAAACTTATATAATTTATTTAAGACAACGTTAGAAATTGCATCACGTTTTAATTCGTATACAATTCGCATCCCGTTTCTATCCGATTCATCACGGATATCTGAAATTCCTTCAATTTTTTTGTCGTTAATTAAATCAGCAGTTTTTTTGATCAATTCTGATTTATTAACTTGGTATGGAATTTCTGTAACAATAATTTGTTCTCTTCCGTTTGATTCTTCGATTTCTGCCTTGGCACGAATAACAATTCTTCCTCTACCAGTTAAAAGAGCCTCGCGAACTCCTTCGTAACCATAAATTATTCCTCCAGTTGGGAAATCTGGTGCTTTGATGTAATTTAATAATTCTTCAACCTCAATATCTTTGTTGTCAACATAAGCTATACATCCATCAACTACCTCAGATAAATTATGAGGAGCCATGTTTGTTGCCATACCAACTGCAATACCAGATGCACCGTTTACCAATAAATTTGGAATTTTAGAAGGTAAAACAGAGGGTTCTTCCAAACTATCATCAAAGTTTGGTCTAAAGTCAACAGTGTCTTTTTCCAAATCATCCAACATATCCTCCGCGATTTTTTTCAATCGAGCTTCGGTATAACGCATTGCAGCAGGACTATCACCATCAACAGAACCAAAGTTACCTTGTCCGTCAACTAAAGGATAACGCAAAGACCATGGTTGAGCCATACGTACCATTGTGTCGTAAACTGAACTATCACCATGTGGATGGTACTTTCCTAATACTTCACCAACGATTCTTGCCGACTTTTTATGAGGTCTGTTTGAGTAAACACCTAAATCTTGCATACCGTACAAAACTCTTCTGTGAACTGGCTTAAAACCATCTCTCACGTCTGGAAGTGCTCTTGAAACGATTACCGACATTGAATAATCAATGTAGGCTGCTTTCATTTCATCTTCGATGTTAATTTGAATTATTTTTTCTCCGTCTGCCATATTGTCATTAATAACTTAATTTGCATAAAAATTGTTACACTTGTACTACATTGTGTAGGGGGTCGAAATTAGTCAATTTCAGCAGATAAAAAAAACATAAAAAATGCTATTTATAAACAATATTCTGTGGAAAATTGCCTTTTTAGAAGACTTATTAACAATTTTATTAAATTAAATTTGTCCTTGTGATAAAAAATTGGTTATTTAGCAACAAACTTAATTAAAATGGAAGCAAAATTTTCTCCAAGAGTGAAAGATGTAATGGCTTTTAGTAAGGAAGAAGCGATTCGCTTAGGAAGTGATTACATTGGTGTGGAGCACCTTCTTTTAGGTTTAATAAAAGAAGGGTCGGGCAAGGCAATTCGAATTTTAATTGAGTTCAATATCAATTTAATTCAATTGAGAAGTGAAATCGAATCAGGTTTGGTTCGTGATGCTGCCCCAAAACTAAATATTTCCAATAATATTCCTTTAGTGAAACAGGCCGAAAAGGTAATTAAAATGACTTACCTCGAAGCTAAATTCTTTAAAAGTCCAGTAATTGGTACAGAACACTTGTTACTTACCATCTTAAAAAATGAA
>JBIKSI010000136.1:0-9004 GCA_044348665.1 Crocinitomicaceae bacterium | reverse complement strand
ATTACTAAGCGGAATTTTTATTAAATTTGTAACTATGATTGTCAGGACGAAGATAAGCAAAAGATATCCGTCAATTGCAAGTCTTCGTCTTTTTTTTAAATTTTCAATGTTGACAAAGTAGGATTAAGGTAATTTTACGGAAAAATATTAAAATGAAAAGATTAGTGATAGGTATTATTCTGTTTTCAAGTTTTTATTACTCTCAAAGCGATTCAGTTTTTATCAGAAAAATTTATGATGAGGCTCTAATAAACGGCAATGCTTACGAAGATTTGAGAAGTTTATGTAAAGACATTGGTCCTCGCTTGTCTGGCTCGGCTCAAGCACAAATGGCCGTTGAATGGGGCGAAGCAAAAATGAAATCATATAATTTCGATAAAGTTTATTTGCAAGAAATTCAAGTTCCTCATTGGGTAAGAGGGAATAAAGAAGCAGCCTGGGTAAAAACAGAAAATGGAGATTTAATTCCATTAGACATGCTTGCATTAGGAGGTTCAATCGGAACAAATGGATTAATGAAAGGGGAATTAATTGTTTTTTCAACATTAGATGAACTTAAAAATGCTAAAAAATCGGAAGTTGAAGGTAAAATTGTTTTGATTAATCAAGCATTTGATCAAAAAGATATCAGCACGTTTAAAGCCTATGGCGGATGTTATCCCATTCGTGGAAATGGTGCGGTTGAGGCTTCAAAATTAGGTGCAAAAGCCGTAATTATTCGTTCCTTGGCGTCCTCCATTGATGAGCATCCTCACACAGGATCAATGCATTATGAAGAAAATATTGCGCAAATTCCTGCTGCTGCGATTTCGACGAAAGACTGTGAATTAATTGCTAATTTGGTGAAAAATTCTAATTTAGAGTTTATTTTTGAAATGGATTGTGAAAATTTAGCAGACGTTACGAGTTATAATGTGATTGGCGAAATTACTGGAACTGTAAACCCAAATGAAATTATCACTTTAGGTGGACATTTGGATTCTTGGGACACAGGAGAAGGAGCACACGATGATGGTGCTGGAATTGTGCATACACTTGAAGCTCTAAGAATATTAAAAGTGCTGAAATATAAACCAAAGCATACTATTCGCGTTGTTTTTTTTATGAACGAAGAAAATGGAAACAAAGGAGGAGTTTCTTATGCGAAAATGGCAAAAGAAAAAGGTGAAAAACACATTGCGGCCTTGGAAAGTGATCGAGGTGGATTTTCCCCAAGAGGTTTTAGTTGTGATGGGGATTTAGCTCATTTTAAGAAGTTATTTTCCTTCGAAAAATTATTTAAACCTTATGAACTTTCAGAATTTGAAAAAGGATATGGCGGAGTTGATATTGGTCCTTTAAAGAAAGAGTTCACAGACATTTCATTATTTGGATTTGTACCTGATTCTCAGCGTTATTTTGATTTCCATCATGCTGAAAGTGATGTTTTTGAAGCAGTTAATAAACGCGAACTTGAACTTGGAGCAGCAGCAATTTGTTCTTTCATCTATTTGATTGACAGTTATTTGTGATTTAATGAACTTCAATATGAATAATTCGAAATAAGATTTTACTGATTTTTCCATTTTTTTTTGTACTTTTGCAAAAATCAAAACAAAACAAAAACGAGTATGGCTCAAGATATTTTCGACAAAATTAGAAAAAACAGAGGTCCAATTGGACAATATTCTAAAGGTGTTCACGGATACTTTACATTTCCTAAATTGGAAGGTGAATTAGGTAATAAGATGATTTTCAGAGGGAAAGAGTGTTTGGTTTGGTCCTTGAATAATTATTTGGGACTTGCTAATCATCCTGAAGTGCGTGAAGCGGATGCAAAAGCTGCTGAACAGTATGGTTTAGCTTATCCAATGGGAGCAAGAATGATGACTGGTCAAACGAGTGAACATGAAAAATTAGAAAATGAATTAGCTGAATTCATGGGTAAAGAGGATTGTATTCTTCTTAACTTCGGTTACCAAGGTATGGTTTCGGCAATCGACTCTCTAGTTGATCGAAATGATGTGATCGTTTATGACAGTGAGGCTCATGCTTGTATTTTAGACGGAATGCGTTTACATACTGGAAAAAGATTTGTGTTTCAACACAATGACATGGAAAGTTTTGACAAGCAAATGAAAAATGCTACTGCTTTGTGTGAAAAAACAGGAGGTGGAATCATGGTTATCACTGAAGGTGTTTTCGGAATGGCTGGTGATCAAGGGAAATTGAAAGAAATTGTAGAATTCCGTAAATCGGGTAAATACAACTTTAGACTTTTCGTAGATGATGCGCATGGTTTTGGAACTCTAGGTAAAACTGGACAAGGTGCTGGTGAAGATCAAGGAGTACAAGATGAAATTGATGTATTATTTGGAACATTTGCAAAATCAATGTCTTCGATTGGTGGATTTATCTGTGCTGAAGAAAGTATTATTGAATTTTTACGCTACAATATGCGTTCTCAAATGTTTGCAAAAGCATTGCCAATCACAATCACAATTGGTGCAAGAAAACGTTTGGAATTATTGAGGACAAAACCAGAATTGAAAGATAAATTGTGGGAAATCACAAATGCACTTCAAACAGGTTTTAGAAATGCTGGATTTGATATCGGTGCTACAAATTCACCTGTTACTCCAGTTTTCATGAAAGGTTCACTTGCTGAAGCAACAAATTTAACTTTTGACTTAAGAGAAAATTACAACATTTTCTGTTCAATCGTAATTTATCCAGTTGTTCCTAAAGACGTAATCATGTTGAGAATTATTCCAACTGCAGCGCACACTTTGGATGACGTAAATTATACAATTGAGACATTTAAGAAATTGAAAAGCAAATTAGATTCTGGTGAATACAAATCAGATGACCTTGCTACTGTTGAAGTGGATAACAAAAAAGCTTAAGTTTCTTTTAAAATTTAACACAAAATATATTATCAAAACAAGGTGTGTCAAATCAATTGGTACACCTTTTTTCTTTTCAAAATGAAAAAAATTCTCCTAATTTTTATTGTTTTCTTTTCAAGTTTTATTAATTCACAGATTAGTGAAACGATGAAATTGACTTTGCCAAAGATAAAATTTAAAGCAAATGAAAATCAAAAATTTGGGTTTGATGAATATTTGAATCCTGAATGGAATGAGTTTTACAAGAAAATTGAAATTTATTCTGGTCAAGATTTCACTATTCCATTTAAATCAGTTGGAAAAAATGAAACTGATTTTGTAGATGTGCTTATTCCCAGCCTTAAAAAATATAAAGGAAAATTTGCTTTTAAAATTAATGAGCTAGAATTGGATTTTATTTCTAAAAATGATTCAGTTTTGACACTTTTTTTGCCTAAAAAATCAAAAAGCTATAAGTTGAAATCTGTATATTATTTTCAAAATGAACAGTATTTCTGCGGTCAGTTGGATGTAAAAGTCTATAATACTCAAAATGAAAAAATTTATTTGATTGATTTTGATAATCCTTCTCTGAATACTAAAGTTTTAGAAAATGAAATTAATTCAATTTATAAGGCCACTAATATCCGTTTTGAAGTAGAATTTTTGCCTAAATTTAATTCGAAAGTATTTCATTCTGAAACAGTTTTTAGTTCTGTTAACTCCAATAAACTAAGTTACAGTGGACAAATGCATTTATTACGAGATTTGTTTTTTGAAGCAAATCCAACATACGACAGAAAGGCTTTTTATATTTTTCTGATAAAAGGGTTCACAGACTCAAGCAGGGCCTACATGCCTAAAAATAAAGCAATTGGGTTTGTTGTAAAAGATAAAAAGGAGCAAAAGATTGCTAGACTAATTGCACAAAATATCGGTTTTGGTAAAGGAATGTTGATTCACGCTTGGGAAAACGATGGACCCCAAAAAGGAACAACGAATAATTTAATGGATTCCACTGGTTTGAGTTTAAACCATTTTCAATGGGAATTTTTGCGTCACAGTACCAATTCTTATTCCTTTTTCGATGCGGAGGAGAACATAAAAACTAACAATGGAATTGTTGCCTATTATTTCTGGAGTGAAAATGAAAAAGGCGAAATTGAATTGTCAAACAAAGAAAAAAATTCAATCTTTTCTGTTATCAAACGTCCGTACAAAAAGAATTTTTTATCTTTTCGATTTGATGTAAAATATAAAATATTAAAGCCATTTTACAAGGTTCAAAAATATTACATTTCCATTCTTAACCTTGTTTTTTTATTAATACTGATTTATTTCATTTTCAAACTTAGAAAACGTCTAAAGAATTGGTGGTTAAATAAAAAGTATAAATCTAAGCTTTTTAGAAGGGTAATTTATTTGCCAATTGTTTTTATTTCCTTTGTAGTTTTTGTCTTAAGTCTTGAGTTTAGCAATTATATTCTTCACAAAATAAAAGTGATTTCTGGTCCTTTGGATGAAATTTATGGGGAAAATTACAAAACTGCAAAAAGAAGTTTATTAATTAATTCAAATTTAAGTCATCAAGAGGAACGAACAATTTGCTCAGAAATCTTGATTCAAAAGGGGAAACATTGGCTGATAAAAAAAAGAATGAAAGTTTTATATTTTGATGTTTTTGAAGATTCTCTTAACCATAAAAGCCTTAAAATAAAATACAAAGCAAATTCAGACTCACTCCGATTAGACAACTTGACGAGTCCTATAAAAGCGAAAACGCACTACATGATTTTTTCGTTTAAGAGAAAAGATGGAAGTATAGAAAAACAAGAAATTTACAATCATTTAGGAATTAATTTAACCTCGAAATTTGAAGATTCTAATGCCAAAAGTGACCATCCAAAAAGAATTTTGTTATTTGTAAATGGTTATCGCCCGACCTCTGTGGGACATAGTTTTGAGGATAATTTTAATGATATAAAAAGTAAAGGATTGGAACATCCAAATTCCTTAAATCACATTTTTAATTTTGACCGCTACGATTATTGGACACAATGGAATCAAATTAATTTGCTGTTTCAGAATAGATTAAATCCAAATGAAACCTTTTATGCTGACGGTCATTTTTCTGTAAGTAGTTCTAATTTCCGAAACATAATTCAGTTTACTCAAGTTTCGAATGATTATCCTAAAAGATGTAAAAATCTCAAGAAACATACCTGTCAATTTTCAGCAAGTAAAGGTGTTAGAAATGTTTTTTCAAAACGAGTCAAAACCAAAAAACAATTGGAAATGAGAAGTAATAAAAAAGGGTTTAACTTGAGAAAAAGTAAAGGTCATATCGCTGGATTGAATTTATTGCAAATATTAAATGAGTATCCAAATAGTAGTAAGGATGATACAATCGATTTGGTCGTTCACAGCATGGGATTTGCCTATTCTTTGGGAATTATTGAAGAATTGAGAGGCAAAATTAATTTTGGTAGATTTTATATTTTGGCGCCTGAAAATGCTAAAGCGGGTAAAATTAATGTGAAGGAATGGCAAGAAGTTTGGCATTATGGCAGTAATTTTGAGAAGGATGCTGCATGTTTGCAAGATGGTGTGGCTCCGCAATCAAAAATAAGAGGTTTATCTGATGAAAATCGAGTTTATATTCCAAAAAAAATGGATACTAAGAAAGGCTTTTTCGATTCACATTTTGTGGGTTATTTTACTTGGATTTTGGATTTAAAAGAAAGTCAGAAGGGACATATCAAGCAGAGGTCTAATTAATTTTTGCTTTACAAAATTTTATTACCTTTGTTAAATGAAAAAAATTCTACTTATTCAAACCGCCTTTATTGGAGATGTAATTCTTGCAACGCCTGTAATTATTGAGTTGAATAGAATTTTTCCAGATTCCAAAATTGATTTTTTAGTTAGAAAAGGAAATGAATCCCTGTTGGATAATAATCCTTATATACATGAAGTTTTGATTTTTGATAAAAAAAAGCAAAAATTAAAAAAGATAGTTAAACTTATCAGACAAATTCGTTCTAACAAATATGATTTGGTGATAAATTTACAACGTTTTGCGAGTTCAGGCATGATAACTGCCTTTTCTGGAGCTAAGCTAAAAATCGGATTTGAAAAGAATCCATTTTCATTTTTGTTCACTAAGAAAATTAAACATGAAATCGGTAATGGTTTACATGAAGTTGAGCGAAATTTATTGACGATTCAAGAATTTGGAGCGAAAAAAATGATTAAACCTCAAATTTTCCTTTCGGATGAGAATTATGCAAAAGTTGAAAACTATAAAACAGGAAATTATTATTGTTTAGCGCCGGCATCTATTTGGTTTACAAAACAATTGCCTGTTTTAAAATGGATTGAACTCGCAGAAAAATTATGTCTTTCTGGAAAGGTTTACCTGATGGGAGGTCCAAATGATTTTGAGTTATGTGAGCAAATAAAAAACGAGTTAAAATTGGGTGCTTGTGATAATTTAGCTGGGAAATTGAGTTTTTTAGACTCAGCAGCTTTGTTTCAAGATGCGAAAATGAACTATGTAAATGATTCAGGACCAATGCATTTTTGTTCAGCTGTAAATGCTCCGGTAACAGTATTTTTCTGTTCTACAAGTCCTGAATTTGGTTTTGGACCACTTTCTGATAATGCAAAAATCGTGGAAAGTGAAATAAAACCAAGTTGTAAACCTTGCGGATTGCATGGTTTCAAAGCTTGTCCAAAAGGTAATTTTTTATGCGGAAATGAAATAAAAATCGATATAGTTTTTTGAAATTAAAAAATTAACATAAAATACCTTTTAAGTAAGCTCTTTTTATGTATATTCGTAACCTAAATTAAATAAAATTGGCACAAAAAATTAAATTCGGAACAGATGGTTGGAGAGCGATCATCGCAGAAGATTTCACAGTTGAGAATGTAGCTAGAGTAGCGCAAGCAACTGGAGTTTGGTTAAAAAATAAATACGAAAAACCATCAGTAATTGTTGGACATGATTGTCGTTTTGCTGGTGATTTGTTTGCGGACACAGCAGTTCGAATCTTCTTGAGTCAAGGAATTCAAGTGAAAATGTCAAAAGGTTTCGTTTCAACTCCGATGATTTCATTAGGTGCAAAAAATTATAATTGCGGAATCGGCGTGATTTTAACTGCCAGTCACAATCCACCAAGTTACAATGGTTATAAATTAAAAGCATTTTTTGGAGGACCTTTGCAACCAGAATTAGTTCAAGAAATTGAGGATATTATTCCTGAAGTAAATACAATCGATTTTAAATCAGTTTCATTAGACGAAGCACTTAAATCTGGTCAATTAGAAATCGTGGATTTAGAAACCATGTATGTTAACCATGTAAAGGCTAATTTCGACTTGGATGCCATTAAGAATTCAGGTTTGAACTTAGTGTATGACGCAATGTATGGTGCTGGGCAAAATGCAATGAAACGTATCCTTCCTGATATTACTTTCTTACATTGTGAGCATAATCCATCATTTTATGGTCAAGCGCCTGAGCCAATTGCTAAAAATTTACAGCCATTAGAGAATTATATTAAAGAAAATGGTAAAGTAAATTGCGCGCTTGCAACGGATGGAGATGCAGATCGAATTGGATTGTACAACGGAAAAGGTGAATTCATTGATTCACATCATATATTATTGCTCTTGGTTCATTACTTATTTCATTATAAAAAAATGACTGGAAAAGTTGTTACGGCTTTTAGTACAACTCCACGGGTAGAAAAATTAGCAAAATATTATGGTTTAGAGCACCAAACAACAAAAATTGGATTCAAAGAAATTGCATCCATCATGGTGACAGAAGATGTAATTGTTGGAGGAGAAGAATCTGGAGGAATTGCTGTAAAAGGTCATATTCCAGAGCGTGATGGAATTTGGATGGGCTTGATTATTTGGGAATTCATGGCTAAATCTGGTAAAACTTTAGATGAATTAGTTGATGAAGTTTATGCCATTGTTGGTTCATTTAAGTACGAAAGAAATGACCTTCACATTACAGAAGAATTGAAGCAACAAATCATCGAAAATTGCAAGAATAATGTTTACAAATCTTTTGGAAAGTATGAAGTGAAGGAAGTTCAAACTTTAGACGGCTTTAAATATATTTTGGATGATGATCGATGGATGATGATTCGCCCTTCTGGAACAGAACCGGTATTAAGAAATTATGCTGAAGCGCCAACTTTAGCAGAAGCAAGAGAAATACTGGCGATTGTCAAGGACACAATTTGCAAATAAATTAAACATTTTGATATGAAAAGACTGAATTAATTTCGGTCTTTTTTTTTAACTACAAATTTTAATCATGAATTGGAATACAACAGATTTAGAAAAAATAAATGCCATTTGCAAAAATACCCTGATGGAACATTTGAATATTCAATTTACTGAAATCAATGAAACTTCTATTTCAGCAACAATGCCGGTCAATTCAAATACACATCAACCCATGGGATTGTTACATGGAGGAGCAGGTGCAGTTTTGATTGAATCAATCGCTTCTATGGGTTCTGCTTTGCTTTGTGATTTGAAAATTGAAGCACCAGTTGGTTTAGAAATAAATGCAAATCACCTCGGAAGTATCAAAAGTGGGATAGTTAAGGGTGTAGGGAAAATTTTACATCATGGAAAATCGACTCATGTTTGGCAGGTAGATATTTTTGATGAAAACGCAGAGAAATTGATTTGTACAGGACGATTAACTGTTTTAATAAAGAATTTGGCTGAGAAAAGATAATTTTACGTTGTTGATTTTATGTTTTCAATGTGTTTTTTTTAGGATTATAGATAGGTAAGTGTTTGATTTATAGTTATTTATTTTAAATACTTTTTTTTTAGTTTTTTATGTGTTTACTAACGGTTTGAAACGGGTATGTGTTTGATTATTAGTTGTTTAATTTTAAGTGCTTTATAATGAGTTTTTTATATGTTTCGTAACGGTTTGAAACGGGTATGTGTTTGATTTTCAAATATTTACCTTAACCCAACTTGCAGCTAAGTGCCGTTGATTTCCCATAAACACTGATTTTCATTTTTTTTGATTTCAGATTTGTGCACTACAGATTTTCGTTTTACGAATGGATAATTTTTGTACTTGAGTGCTG
>JBIKSI010000135.1:0-9013 GCA_044348665.1 Crocinitomicaceae bacterium | reverse complement strand
AGCATGGAAGTGTTAGAGAAGCGGTAAACAATTATAAAATAAGATAGGATTTCAATAATTCTTGTATTTTTTTTCACACTTTTAATGTTTTTTTTATTAATTTTGAACAAACTATAAACTCAAATAATGAAAACAAAAAACTTTTTTATTTTAACTTTTCTTATCGCTTGTACCTTCAGCGTTAGTGCCCAAGTTAAAAATCTAGGCAAGCCAAAATCGTGGTTGCTGAAATCTGATCACACTGAAGTTTCAGCGATCACCATGCCTTCTTTCGATGCAAGTATTTACAAGGCGCAAGATTCCATTAATGACCTTGAAAAGAATGGCCCATGGAGATTCGGGCATAAATTTCATGTAAATTATGACCTAAACAATTCAGGAATTTGGACAAATCTTCCAAACGGAGATCGAATTTGGAGGTTTAAAGTGAAATCAAGAGATGCATTAAGCATTAATTTCATTTTTGAAAATTTATTTATTCCAAGTGGTGCGACAATTTATCTGTATAAAGGAGACAAATCTTCTTATTTAGGCGCTTACACGGACATCAATAATTCTCCAGAAAGAATTTTAGGAACAGACTTAGTAATGGGAGAATCTGCTGTAATTGAATATTATGAACCAGCGCAAGTGATGGGACAAGGTAGTCTAACAATTTCATCCATTGTACATGGTTACCGCGACATTTCTTTACACGATCAAAATCAAGTAAAAGCATTAAATGATTCAGGTGATTGTAACCGTGACATTAAATGTTTAACTGATCCTGAACCACTTTGGGAAAATGAAGCCAACGCAGTTGCAATGATTGTGGTTAATGGCGACGGAGCGTGTACTGGAACTCTTGTAAATAACACAGCACAAGATGGTAGAGCATACTTTTTAACTGCGAATCACTGTTTGAGTAATCCAGCTTCATGGGCTTTCAGATTCAAATGGATTTCTCCAACACCAGACTGTGCAACCACAGCGAATTCTCCAGCAATGGCAAACCCTACTCAATTTCAAACATTAAATGGGGCAACGTTAAGAGCTTCAAACGCTGGATCAGATTTTGCTTTGGTAGAAATTACAAACTTAACTTTAAGTTTAGCTCAACAATGGGGTTTATATTATGCTGGTTGGGATAACACTGGATCTGCCGTTACTGGAGCAATCGGAATTCATCATCCAAGTGGAGATATAATGAAATATGCTAAAGAAAATAATGCTTTAAACTTATCAACATACAGTGGTGCTCAGACTTGGGAGATACCAAATTGGGATGAAGGTGTAACTGAACCAGGTTCGTCAGGATCAGGATTATTTGACTTAAATCACCGATTAATTGGACAATTATATGGTGGTGGAGCAGCTTGTAATGGAACTGGAGATAACAATCAACCAGATTATTATGGAAGATTTAATATTTCTTGGAATGGAAATAGTGCTGCAACTCGTTTGAAAGACTGGTTAGATCCTTCCAATTCGGGAGCTACTATTCTTGACGGTTACAACCCAAACCAAGTAAGTGTTAACTTAGATGCTTCGATTCAATCTATTTCTTCACCTGCAAGTTTTTATTGTGGAAATGGAAATATTTCTCCTGAATTTACTTTGGCAAACAGAGGTTTAGATGCATTGACAAGTGCTGAAATTGAGTACAGCTATGATGGAGGTGCAACACAAGTTTATTCTTGGACTGGAAACTTGGCAACTAACCAAACAGCATCAATATCACTTCCTACATCAACATTGGGTGGTGGAAATCACACAATAACAATTACAGTTATTTCAACAAATGGAACAGCTGATGAGAATGCAGCAAACAATTCATTTGATAAAGATTTTACCATCAATGCAAGTGGATTCTTTGTGAATCTTTTATTAACATTAGATTGCTATGGTTCTGAAACAACTTGGAATGTTAAAAATGATAACAATCAAATCGTTGCACAAGGTGGTCCATACCCAGATGATCTTGGTGGCGAATTACAAACTGAGGCTTTGTGCTTGAATGAAGCATGTTACACATTTACAATTGATGATTCTTATGGAGACGGATTAAATGGTGCCATTGAAACACAATGTGGAATTGATGGAAATTATGAAATTGTTTACAATGGAAATGTTTTAACAAGCATGACTGCCGTTAATTTTGGAGATCAAGAAATCAATAATTTTTGTGTAAATCAAAGTATTACTGCAGGATTCACAGCAAATCAAACTGCAATTTGTAGTGGAACAGCGATAACTTATACGAGTACTTCAACAGGTGCAATTACATCGCATGAATGGACATTCCCTGGAGGAACACCAGCTACAAGTACGGAGGCAAATCCAGTTGTTGTTTACAACACAGCAGGAAATTTTGATGTAACTTTAACTGTTTCTGATGGTAGCGGAATTGCAACTCAAAACAGCAATGCTTTAATTACTGTAAATGCGTCACCAAATATTTTGTTTATCCAACCAATACCAGTTTGTTCAACTGCTGCACCATTTGCAATCAATGTAGCCTTACCTGCGGGTGGTACCTATGGAGGAAATGGGGTATCAAATAACGAATTCAATCCTTCAGTAGCTGGAATCGGAACACATGATATTACTTATACAGTTACAGGTGCTAATTCATGCGTAAGCACTGGAACAACTCAAATGATTGTTGAAAGTTGTGCAAACATCTTTGAAAACTCGGTTGAAGCGAAAATTTTCCCTAATCCAATCACAAATGAAGTGAATATTTTGAAAAATGGTTCTTTTATCATGAAGTTAACTGATTCTAAGGGAAAACTTATCTATGAGACAGCTGTTTCTGACATGCTTAATGTGAATACTGAAAATTTAGGTGCTGGAATTTACTTCATTTCAATCGAAACTGAAATTTCAAAATCAACTTATAAGGTAGTTAAAAATTAAGAAAGAATCTTAACTAAATAGGTAAAAAAAAGGCTATTCGAATTCGAATAGCCTTTTTACTTTTTACTAAATTTAGATAAGTTTAGTTCTATTTTTTAATAATTTTGCGTGTACTTTTTCCACAATTTTAGTCAAACTTTCATTTTCTTCATTTAATTTCCCTTCAACTTTTAATTTTAAAACAAAGGAGTACAATTTAATCCAAGCTAATTCTTTGAAAATTCTCACAAATAAATATAGGGCTAAAATTATTAAGACATAATCTGTTTTTGTTAAATCTTCCATGGTAATTTATTTTAAGGTTCACTTAATTCAAAATTATTTAGCAAAGAATAATCCGTTAGGGTGTTTAAAAATGCAATAATCTTATTTTTTTCGTCAGTGGAAATATTCAAATTTTGGGTCAATAGCGAACTCAAGGTAGATGAATTTCTAATTCCTGACGAATAATGATCCAGTACCTGATTTAAGTTTTGAAAACGACCATCGTGCATATATGGATATGTTAAGGCAACATTTCTCAAGGATGGAACTTTAAATTTACCATTGTCATTTGCACTTAATGTAATTTTGCCTCTTCCTAAATCCGAAAAAATGGAATCCAAACCATTGTTTTGGTAGGAAAAATCAGTGAATAATGGCTCCTTATGACAAGTAGCACATTTGTCTTGAAACAAGGCTAAACCATCCATTTCATCAGCGCTTAAGGTAAGATTTCCTTTTCTATACTCATCATATTTTGAGTTTGAAGAAACAATCATCGCCATATATTGCGTTAATGCTCGCAAAAAAGCTTGATCATTCACATTGTCAATGCCATAAAGTTTCTTAAAAAGATATTTATAATTAGAATTTGCGTTTAACTTACTAACAATATTCGCCATTGATTCATTCATTTCAACTGGATTAGTAAGTGGCGCAACAGAAAATACTTCAATATGATTAACCCCACCGTCCCACATAAAAGATGGATACCAGGCAAGATTTGTGATTGAAGGTGAATTTCTATTTCCATGCAAACCATCAACACCCATGCTGAATTTCACATTGTGATCAGCAAATGCATGTCCTTGGGCGTGACAACTTGCGCAAGAAATCTTGCCATCACTACTTAAGTTAGGATCATAAAATAATTTTCTTCCGAGTTCAAATCTACCTTTAGACAAATCATTATTTACAAATTTATAAACTGGTTCCGGAAAATAATCAGGATATTCGAATTTCAACTCCTCAAATGGGGTAATTTCCGCTTCCTTTTTACATGCAATCAGGAGTAATGAGAATAAGAAATATGCAATTTTTTTCATTTGCTAAATAATAAGAATCATAATAATTAATTAAAAAACCGCCACAAAAGAGTGACGGCTTTGAATATTACTTCGTTTATTCAACTAAATGCGAAAAAGAAATACCTGAATAAAAATCTGTTGCCATCAATTTTGCTAGTTCACCTGGCATCATTATCATACTTGTACCAGCACAACTTCCAGAATTACACCAAGTCATAGCAGTATTTACATTAAAATGAATTTGACTGTTTTTGTCTGCTGTAATTGTTAAATTATTTGAAGAAAAAGATACCGTTTTTTTAGTTACCACATTAAAATCACCTTTATATCCTCCTAAATGAAATGCAAAATCACCCATTGCAGCATTTGGAGATTGTCCTTCTGCTTTAATCATGATGTAACCAGAATTCCAACTCCAAAACATATTGTTTGTAGTTGATAAAGCACCTGTTTGCGCACCAGAACAATTTCTTGTACTGTCTACACCCATTGTATACTCCATTTCCGTGTATTCTCCTTCAGGAATAGAACCTAAATTTAAAGTTCCACTTGCATTGTTCGATAAATCAACTAAAAAATAACTTTCTGGATGTACAAACCAAGTTCCGTCTGCTTTTTTTAGCTTGAAATTCGAAATATAGTATTTGTATGTTGAAAAAGTCATTGTGTCGCCATTCATCGGGTGAATGTATTGCGTATTCAGTTTAAAAGTATCTGAACTCATACCCCAATGGTGTTTCAAATTTATAGAAACTGTTCCATTTCCAGTGTGATCATGATCGTGATCTGGTTCCACATCATCTTTTTTACACGCAGTTAAGGAAACTGCAAGAATTGACATTGCTAAAATTGTTTTATTAAATATTGCTTTCATTTTTTGTATTTTTTAAATTGTTTTAATTTTTTATTGTGGTAAACATACCACTGTGATTTCTTTAATTTCATGATTCCCATCATGATCTTTTTCTACATCAATTTTTAATTTAACTGA
The DNA here is from genome assembly GCA_044348665.1 of Crocinitomicaceae bacterium. GTDB lineage: Bacteria > Bacteroidota > Bacteroidia > Flavobacteriales_D > Crocinitomicaceae > M2408. The sequence continues at coordinate 3,835 of JBIKSI010000135.1, read as the reverse complement.
AGTGGTATCGCTTACATTATTTACCCAATGTTCATGAAAATTGTAAGAATTGGCATGGGTCGGATAGGTGCTTGAATGTAAAACGGCATTTGTTGCAAGATTTGTAAAGGTCACAGAATATCCATGCATTTCGGCATTTCCTGATACTGTTCCTTCAAAATGAACCTCTTGATTATATGCAATAGTGTCATTGTTTGTAGGCTCACTAATTGAAATTGTGGCATTCACAACAGTTGGTTCTTCCTCCTTTTTGCATGATATCAAAGCAAAAAACAAACTTGCACTTAGAATCAAAGATGAACTTATTTTTTTCATTTTCTTTTAGATTTTTCGTTAATAAAATAATTTAAGGCTACGCGGAATGAATTTTTCTGCCTCACATACCCTTGATTTAATTCTTGATTTAAGGGCAGAAACATGTTAATATTCAATCCAAAATTTTTGTAAATAACAAATAAGTTAAATTGTGAATTTATTATTGCTCCACCATTAAATGTATCTTCAGACTTTTTTCCGTTTTTGATGTCTTCCCAATTGAAATTGTAATTTACCCCGATTTGAGGCACAATCTTAAGATTATCATTCACAACCCACCTATAAAACAGCATATTTGAGCTTGAAAAAGCATTTCCAAACTGATATAAATACTTATTTGCTGTTTTTAATGTGAAACTTGTTTCATTTTGAAGTCCATAAGAACGATACTGAAGCGAATAGTTCAAATTAGAAATAAAATCAAAAGATCCTGTTCCAGGTAACATATTGATTTCTGAAAATCCCAGTTTATAAAAACTTCCTAGTGGAAATTTAACTCCAATTCCAATTGTACCACTTTGTTTGAATTTCTTTGTCAAACTGTCCGTATTATCAACAAAAACGTAATTAAACAATAAAATTGGATCTCCAATTCCATCAATTTTTAGGGTAGAAATCGAATCTTTCTTTACATTATAAATGTAAGGAACTGTTGCCAAAACTTGGAATTTATTCGAAATTTTATACCTCCCGAAAATTTCTGTTGTAGAAAAATGTTGCTCTGAATCAAAACGAGTACTCAGGGCATGAATTTCTCTACTTTCAAAATTTTTTATTGAACTACGTATACCAATAAAATGATGCTTACTTGAAGGCAGCAAACCCATTGAAAATGAACTAGATGCGCACCCACAAATGTCACATGCATTTATTAATGTCACCTGAGTAAATAAAATACCCAAGATCAAAATAACTTTTGTCATGTTAATAAATTGATTATTAATAAATTGATGTACAATTTACCGAAAAATCAAAAAAGATATTTTTAGTATAAAGTACAAAAGTGATTAACAATCAAACAATTGGAGGTCTGAAAAGTGGATTTATTTCTTTTCTCGAGAAAGAAGGTTTATAGAAAAAAGATGTTTTTCCAATATTTTTTTCTTGAAAAAGTTCAAAGTTAAAAGCTATTAAATGTGGCAACATTTCAATCTTTTCAATCTTTTGAAACGGGTTGGATTTAGAATTATGCTTACTTTCTTTTTCTTCCAATTCCTTCAATTGTTTGGATAAATAACATTGACCATCACAATTCATCATTGGTTTTGCTTTGTTTTCACATTTTTCGGCAGCAATTTCCTGCTGATTGATATAAAACCAAGTTTGCCATGCAAAGGAGGCTAAATCCTTGGCAAAAAAACTACTAATTACTAATATGGAAATAATTAATTTCAAAACTGGGTACAAAAATACTAAAATTTGACAATACAATTTATGATTTTGGTCAGTTTATTTTTCTATTTTTTCCAAAGAAATTAATAATAGATTAGGAGCCGATTAAAATTAATCTTTTTTACGATATAAAAATTTAGTTTCTAAAATTACACGTTTTTACGGATTAAAATTCCGGATTTTGTGCTAGCGGTGTGCTAGTTAATGGCCGATTTTAATTGTTTCTAAATTTAGTCTACAATAATATTTTTACCTAGAATATCATCAAGCCACCATCCAGCTTCCCTTCTTATATAGTTAGTTGCGTCAGTTAGAAGTTGTTTTACTGCAAAAGATTCGGATTCGGTACATCCTGAGCAAGTATAAATAGTATCAGTTTTGCTGCTGTTTTTTTTGATTTGATTCAACTCAGTTTTATTAAGATTGACATTCCCTCTTTAGCCAATTTTTCACAGGATATCGTTGCTAAATAAAATGTACCCGGCTTTTGACTATATAAACCTTCTTTCAGTTTTATGTAGTTTTTGTCTTTAATGATTTTTGAAAATTCTCTTACTAATACAGTCCCATCTCCACCTTCACCACATTTAAAGCCAATTACATCATAATTATTCGGATTTAATTCTGGAGTTGCAACTATTTCAATATTAGAAAATTTGGTTGTTTTTGGTTTAGAAGTACAGCTAAATATGGCTAACGCAATGGTTGAGATGATTAGAATAGATTTCATTTCATTTCTTTTATTTTATTTCTGTTTCTATGATATCCTCTTGTAGCGCAGTTGGTACGAACGGTTTGCAGCTACAAGAAGGTGGCGATTATCACCACAAATGTGTCTGCTAAGCACTGAGCCGCCACTTTTTCCAAACGCCTGTCAGGAGCGGTACTTCTATTCATTAGCTATTTATTCACAACCTTTCCTGTCTTAAAAAATGCAGTCCATTTAGCTTTTAAGTCCGCTGGAACTGTCGCTTGTTTAACAGCTCTAAAGTTTGTATAAAGAGAAGTTTTGCCTTGCACAATATACCACAGTTGTGATTCTGGTGTTTTGTCATTTTTGAAGTTTGGACATTCAATAGTAAAAATTATCCAAGGATATTCTACTGACTCGTCCTTTTCAATAAATGTCAATTTGGCTTTCGGGGAATTTAATTTTGCTTGGTCAAACATCATATTCATTGCCTTGTCCATAGGGATATTTTTTGCTCCCTTAATTGACATCATAGTTCCAAATTCCGTCCATTTTTCAAGTGTCTCGTTTGAATGAATTAATTCAAGCATAGCCATTTGGTCATTTTCTTGACTACTGCCAACTTTCCAATTTTCACTTTCTGGCCAGTCAAGCATTAAAGATTCGCCACCTTGTTGCTCGTTACCACAAAATTGAGATAAATACTTGTCAGCTTGTTTGTCTCCAATTTGCTTAGCTTGATTAAAATCTTCGCAAGCACCTTTCTTATTGCCAGTCTGTGCTCTAATTTGTCCACGTAGTGTCAACACATTTGGAGTTGTTGGGTCAAGTTCAATTGTTTTGTCAAGGTCAGGCAATGCTTCAACATATTTTTCTTGACTAACAAATACAGAAGCTCTACTATAATATGCTTTTATAAATTTTGGGTCAAGTTCAATTGTTTTACTAAAATCTGACATTGCAGATTTGAAGTCTTTTAGGGCAAGTTCACATGTGCCACGATTGAAATAAGCATCTTTATTTGTCTTATCTTCCTTTATTGCCTTTTCATAATCTTTAATTGCCCCTTTAAAGTCTTATTGTTTGTGTTTTGTTATTCCGTTTTCAAGATGCTCTTTAGATGTCTGTCCAAAAGTTGTCAATGAACAAATAATTGCAAGTGTCGTTATTGTTTTTTTCATTGTTTATTTATTTTTAAGTTGACTTTTAGGATTGTACTGCGGTTTGCGGCTTGGCGAAGGCGGGGCTTTCGGAGCACCATCTGTCAAGCTAAGATTATTGTTTATTCGGAGCCAAAAAGTTTCCTTAACCACGACTGCTCCGCTTTTGGCAAGGTGCTGTTCAAGCGAAATTCTCCTGTCGTCGAATCAGCTAACAAACAGTGTTTTACATCTACTTCCATATCATAAAAGTATGAAAAAGTTTTAAATTAGAACA
>JBIKSI010000134.1:0-9061 GCA_044348665.1 Crocinitomicaceae bacterium | reverse complement strand
GAATTATTTAAAAATTCTTCACCTTGTATTAGAACTCATAGCGACAATGAATTAATTAGTTTAACTCCATTTGAAAGTGAGTTTAATGAAAGGTATCTTTATAAAGCTTTCGATAACAGATATGTCAATTTTGATTTAAAATTAATAGGACGTTCAAGAATAAAAATAATGAAAGAATTTCTTTCAAAGGATAATCTTGGATTAATTTTTCAAAGAGGGTCATCATCTTCTGAGCCAAATACTCCTTTTATTACTAGAATTATAGCTGACCAAGGAGCAATTAAGCCTGGAACTACTTCAACTTCTACTGTTGCACCATTATATCTTTATGCTGATTCAAGCAAAAATCCAACATTAATCGATATTGAAGAACGCACACCAAATCTAAATTTAGAAATAATTGCTCAAATTAAGAAAAGTTTGGGTTTGACGTTTATAAATGAAAAGACATCAGAAGTAAAAACCTTTGCTCCAATTGATGTTTTAGATTACATTTACGCAGTTTTACATTCTCCAACTTATAGAGAAACCTACAAAGAATTTTTGAAAATTGATTTTCCACGTGTTCCGTATCCAACAGACGCAGATAAATTTTGGAAGCTTGTAGAAATAGGCAAACAAATTAGAGAACTTCATTTATTAGAAAGTCCCTTAACAGAAAATTACATAACGGGTTATCCAGAAGATGGAGACAATATTGTTACTAAGCCACGTTTCGTTTCGACTTCGCTCAACGACCGTGGGCAAGTATACATTAACGAAACGCAATATTTTAGTGATGTGCCTGAAATAGCTTGGAACTTTTACATTGGAGGTTATCAACCCGCTCAAAAATGGCTAAAAGACCGAAAAGAAAGAGAATTGAGTTACGAAGACATTTTGCATTATCAAAAAATTATTGTTGCTTTGGCTGAGACAGATAGATTGATGAAGGAAGTTGATAAGGTGGGGGTTGTTTAAATATGAGACTTATTTCAATTTCAAATATAAAATTTGTTTTTGATACAGGTCAAAAACCAATATTGATTACCTGTTCGGATTTAGAAGATTATGCATGTAAACATAGTTTTGGGAATGCTCCAAGTAAAATTTTATTTGTAGAATGGCTTGCTTATCATTTTTTAAAAAAACTGGAAGTTTATGTCCCTGAATTAGCTCTTGTGAAAATACAAGATCATCATACTTTGTCAACTCAGAATTGCCAACCTATATTTTTTAAAAACACTACTTGTTTTGCAACAAAGTTTATGGAGTTTGCTGAAGAAACGAATTTGATCAATATTAATTCTGAAGATTTTAAGCATCTTGCAAATAAAAAAGATTTATTTATGATTGCATTCACAGATATATGGATGGCAAATGAAGATAGAAATCATAATAATTTCAACATGTTGCATCAGGTTATAGATGGAAAAACTTTTGTTATTCCAATAGACCATGGAAGCTGCCTAAATACCTTGGGATTTGATATTGACCGTAACTTGTACCAAATAGAATATAGTGATAGTTTGATTTCTACTGATTTGTTTCAAAAAGTTTCTAGAGGCTATGTTAAAAACATGCAAGAAGTTCCTAATTTGTTAGAAATGATGTATATTTGTGTACTTGAAATTGAGCAATATTACGATGAAATTGTAGCAAACACCCCAAAAGATTGGAAAATCCCTGCAGATTATGTTCATTCTTTGAAGCAAAATTTATTTGATGAAAATTGGTTAGATGAAACAAAAACTAAATTTTTATCGTATTGTAAAACAAGTCTAAAATTAAAATGAAAACTTTTTATTCCATAGTGTCAATAGCTACAAAACCTTTTTTCGATGAAAAAATTAGTGTTGGTTTGCTATGCATTAATGATTTCGAAACCTATTTTCATTTTTCTTCTGCAAAACTAAAGTGGGTAGGAAAGTTTTTAAGTAACGATGCAAAAACGCAAGCACTTAATAGCCTAAAATCAATTGCATTTGAAGTTAAGAAATCAGACATTGAATCAAATGAATTTTTTATCAATTCTAATTTACCTTTTTCTAGTAGCTATTTAAATTATTTAAGTAGATACAACAATAACCTTGTTCAATTTTCTGCACCGATAGAAATAGAAATAGAACTTAACAGTGTAGTTTTTGAAAAATTGTTTCATAAATATATTTTTGCGGAAGAAAAATTTCAGGTTTTAAAAACCGAAAAAAAACAAAGCATAATTGAAACTTTTAGAAATACTTTTAAGCCCAAAATCAAACAGTATGCAAATACTGATTTCACTGTTAATCATCACATAATAAAAGACTTAATTACACCAATCACTGTTGATTTGTTCGGTAAGAATGGAGCTTTTGTAACGGGTCAAGCTATTGATTTTTCAAAAGAAACAAGTAATCTTGCTAAGGATATTAATTCCTATATGTATTTAGCTTTAGCAACAGAAATGAACGATAGCGACGCTAAATGTTATTTATTGGGTGAAGAACCGAAAAAAGATTTAGTTAAAAATCATCAAATTTGGAATAACGCTCGAAAAGCGAAAAATATAGAATTTCTTACATTTGATGAATCAGAAAAAGTAATTGAATATTTAGAACGAAGAAAAGTAAGACCAATCGAGAATTTTTAACCATGTAACCCACTATAACAAAATATTTTTTCAATCAAGATTGAATATTTTTGTAACTTCGCAAAACAAAATTTATCCATGTCAATAGAAGTTAAAAATCTTACGAAGTTTTACGGTGAACAAGCAGCAGTTCAAGACGTTTCATTTACTATAAATAAAGGTGAAATTGTCGGGTTTTTAGGTCCAAACGGTGCTGGTAAGTCAACCACAATGAAAATTATTACAGGTTTTATCCCTTCCACCAGTGGAGAAGTTAAAGTTTGTGGTTCTATCGTTGATTTAGACAATCTAGAAACTCGCAAAAAAATAGGATATTTGCCAGAAAACAATCCTTTGTATCTTGACATGTATGTGCGTGAATATTTGGAATTTGTAGGTAAAATATATAAAGTTCCAAACCTAAAAGAACGTGTCAACGAAATGATAAAAATCGTTGGTTTAGAATTAGAGCAAAACAAACAAATTGGTATGTTATCTAAAGGATATCGCCAACGTGTTGGTTTGGCTCAAGCGATTATTCACGACCCAGAAGTTTTGATTTTAGATGAACCAACTTCAGGATTAGACCCAAATCAATTGGTTGAAATTAGAGAATTAATCAAGGAAATTGGAAAATCAAAAACTGTAATGCTTTCCACGCACATCATGCAGGAGGTAAAAGCTATTTGCGATCGCGTAATTATCATTAAACGAGGTCACATTGTTGCTGATGATAGCACCGACAATTTACAACACGAAGAAAACATTCAAGTGGTTTATGTTGAATTTGACAAGGAAATCACTAAAAATCAGTTAAATAAAATTGCTGGGGTATCAAAAATCCAATCCTTAGAAAGCAAAAACACCTGGTTGATTGAATCTACTTCTGATGAAGATTTAAGAAAATCGATTGCAGCTTTTGCACAAAAAAATGATTTACTTGCTTTGACTTTGCGCAAGGAAGAAAAAACCTTGGAAGAAGTATTTAAAGAATTAACGAAGTAAGGGTTTTTAGACTTAAGATGTTAGACTATAGACATTAGACTTGAGACTTGAGACATTAGAAGTTAGACATTAGATTATAGATCGAAAAGTCTAAAAATCTGACAATCTAATAATCAATAATTTAACATTGATTAAGTCGAAATACCATCATTCTAATAAACTCATCTCCAAATCAGACCGCCACATTATGTTCTCTCAAGGCATCATTTAAAGAAGTTTTTAAATCTGTGCTTGCTTTTCGTTGTCCGATAATTAATGCACAAGGAACCTGAAAATCTCCTGCTGGGAATTTCTTGGTATAAGAACCAGGGATTACCACACTTCTTTCAGGAACATAACCTTTAATTTCTTTCGGTTCACTTCCTGTGACATCAATAATTTTCGTGGATTTTGTAAGTACAACATTGGCACCTAGAACAGCTTCCTTTCCGACGCGAACGCCTTCTACAACAATACATCTTGACCCGATAAAAGCTCCATCTTCAATAATAACTGGCGCAGCTTGAAGCGGTTCTAAAACTCCTCCAATACCAACTCCACCGCTTAAATGTACATCCTTCCCAATTTGAGCGCAAGATCCAACTGTTGCCCAAGTGTCAACCATAGTTCCAGAATCTACATAAGCACCAATATTTACGTAGGAAGGCATCATAATTACGCCTGGTGCAACAAATGCTCCATACCTTGCAACGGCTGGAGGCACAACACGAACTCCTAATTCTTTGTAATTGGTTTTTAACGCCATTTTATCATGAAATTCGAAGGGACCAACTTCAATGGTTTCCATTTGTCGAATCGGGAAATACATCACAACTGCCTTTTTAACCCACTCATTCACAATCCATTCACCATTTTCATTTGGCTCAGCCACACGAATAATTCCCTTATCAATTTCTTCAATCACATGCTCGATTGCTTTGATTGTTTCTGTTTCTTTTAATAATTCTCGGTTTTCCCAAGCTTTTTCAATAATTGATCTCATACTTTTATTTTAGACATAAGACTTCAAGACATAAAACCACTACGCTTAAAGACTTAATTTTAATTTATTATTTTTATTGTCGATTTCCACTCAATTAACACGCTCAATGCTGCGCCGATCAATCAACACAACTTCGCTCAAATTAACATTACTAATTCCTAACAATTAACTCCTAACCACTAACTCCTAACTCTTCACTTTTAACTCTTCATTTTTAACTCACAACTCTTAATTCTTCACTCTCAATTCTTCACTCTTAACTCTTAATTAAAAACTCACAATTCTCTCTTGGCAAACTCCCACAAAACTACTCCAGCGCAAACAGAAACGTTCAAACTGTGTTTGGTGCCAAATTGTGGAATTTCAATTACGTAATCACTCAAATTAATAGCTTCCTGATTCACACCATCTACCTCATTTCCAAATATCAATGCAATTTTTTGATGAGAGATTTTTTCTTCAATTTCATGCAATAAAACGGTGTTTTCAGTCTGCTCAATACTTGCAACCAAGATGTTTTTTTCTTTTAATTCAGAAATTAGATCAACAATGGACGTTCTATGTTCCCATTCAATTGATTCCGTAGCTCCCAATGCGGTTTTATGAATTTCCTTATGTGGAGGTTGAGCAGTAATACCACACAAATAAATTTTTTCAACATTAAAAGCGTCTGCAGTTCTAAAAAATGAACCTATGTTATTTAAACTCCGAATATCGTCTAAAATTAAGATAAGCGGGAACTTTTTTTGAGACTTGAATTCCTCTTCCGAAACTCGCTCTAATTCCCAAAGTTTAAGTTTTTTATTGCTCATTTTTTAGTTTAAGGAAGTAAAATTAAAAAAATAGTTACGATTTCGGTTTTTTATATTTAAATTTTATTATTTTTGTTAACAAATGTTAACTCAATTTCAAACTAATACATACAATAATAGTAGATAATTAAGTTTTACAAGATGCTTACTTTACAATAAATTGAAATATGACTGGAATCTATTTAGCGTTTACTTCGATTAATCTAGAGAATAAACGGCAGGATTTATTCAACACTTTGTTGAAAGCAAATTTTCAGGTTTTTCCATCAAATACAAAGTACGAAGCTAGTTTTTTTCCACATATTTCAGAGGAAATAAATTCTGCCTCTTGTTCAGTTCATATTTTAGGAAAAGAATATGGCGAAAATTTGGAAGGACAAACTATTTCTTTAGCTGAATTTCAATTTAACAAAGCTTTAGAAAAAGTCAAATCCAACTCTGATTTCAAGTTGTTTGTATGGTTTCCTTTTTCTATGCACGAAATTGATGATGAGCGACAATTAGAATTTATTACACAAATTCGAAATAACATAATAAAAGGGGTAATTTTTAGCAACATTCAGTCACCTATTCAATTAGTAGATGATTTACGTCTAAGTATAAAAGTAGAATCTAAACAAGAATTTGACATCAAAGATACTGGCGTCTTTTTGATTTTTAATCAATTAGATGATTACGACGCAGAAGAAGTTTCAGATATGTTAAGCGATATTATCCCTATCGAAAAGCTAAATATTGTGCAAGATAGCGAAATGGATTATTCTGAATTTTGTGCTCAACAAATTGGAGCTAGTAAATTAGCTGTGGTTTATTTCAAAGAATCATCTGATTGGGCTCTGCCCTTTGCTCAACAAATTTGGAAAAAAATTGGAGGTGCTTCTTCGCATACGCCAATTTTATTGATTGGTGATGAAGACCCTGAAACGAACATGAATAAAAAATTTAAAGCTCCAAAAGTTGTTTCTTTGATTGTTGCAGGAGAATTAATTCCACTTGAAATCAAAGTACAATACGACAAAATTATTGAAGCAATCGGTTAAACTATAATCTATGCAGGAACAAATTAGCTGCCCATATCCGGGACTCAGACCATTCAATGAAGATGAATCTATTTTCTTCAAAGGGAGGGAAGAACACATAGAGCAAATTGTGAGGCAACTTGAAGAAAAAAAATTCTTGATGCTTACAGGAGCTTCTGGTGACGGAAAGTCATCTTTAGTTTATGCAGGTGTAATTCCAAATGCAAAAGCAGGATTTTTTAAAGCAAAGTTTAATAATTGGATTGTCGCAGATTTTAGACCGGAGCGAGAACCGCTCAAAAACATGGCTATTTCGATAGCGAAACAATTAAAAATTGATGATATTGCCCGCGTTCAGAAAGAATTAAGTTACGGTTTTTCCTCTTTGATTGATATTTACAAATCATCACCCTATTGGTTAGATCAACAAGCCGAATCCTATACTTCGCTAGATGTTCCAGAACAAAAGAAGGTAAAACGTAAAGCAGCTAACTTATTAATTTTAGTAGATCAGTTTGAAGAGTTTTTCACGAATCCTGAAAATTTTCACGAAAATAAAGCTTCTATTGAGTCGCAAGCTGTAATAAATAGTTTACTTGAAACAACACGTTTGGCAATTGAGCAAGATGTCCCGATTTACATTGTATGTACCATGCGAAGTGATTACATCGGTCAATGTGCCTCCTTCCGTGGGTTGCCAGAATATATTGGTTACAGCCAGTTTTTTGTTCCACGATTAAAAAGACAAGAAATTTACCAAGTCATCGAAGAACCAGCTTTACTAAATGGAAATAAAATTTCTAAACGATTAGTAGAAATGCTAATTAATGAAATGACCGAAGGTATTGACCAACTTCCTGTTTTACAACATGCTTTGAATCAAATTTGGCAGCAAGCTGATAAAGGTCAAGTTGAAATGGATTTAATTCATTTTGCGAAAATCAATGGCTTGCCGAAAAACCAATTAAGTGAAGACGATAAATTGATTTTTGAAACTTGGTTTGATACCTTACCTGAATTTAAAAAAGAATTATTCAAACAATCCTCATTGGGAGATGTATTGGATGCTCACGCAAACGAACTATTTGAAACTTCTAACCAAAGTTCTATTGACATTTCAGAAGAAGACGCAAAATTAATTGTTGAAACAGCTTTTAAATGTTTGACGAAAATTGATGAATCACGGGCTGTTAGAAACCGTATGACTTTGCAAGAGGTGACTCGAATCATCAATCAGCCACATATCACTAATTCGCTTGTTTCGAGAGTGTTGCATGTTTTTAGGTTGCAAGGGTGTACTTTTCTAAAACCATTTATTTTTGATGATGATGAAATTTATAAAGAACTCTCTACCGATACTGTTTTAGATATTACCCATGAAAGTTTAATTCGAAATTGGAAAAAATTAAGTGAATGGGCGAAAGAAGAATATGAAAACTTATTGACTTGGCAGGATTTTAAAAAGCAATTAGATCGTTGGACATCAAACAATAAATCATCAGGTTTTTTACTTCCAATTGGTTCACTTACCTTTTTTGAAAATTGGATTGAAACTTCAAAACCAAATAAATATTGGTTAGCTCGTTACGATGAAAGGGCAATTTCAGCGGAAGAAAAGGAAATTCATGCTGAAAAGATTTTACACGACGCTAAGCAATTTATTCGTAACTCAGCTAGAAGATTGTTTTTCAACAGAACTGTAATAAAATATGGTGCAGATAAAATTGTAGCTGTTTTAGGTTTATTGTTGCTTGTGATTGGTTGTACTTATTTTTATTTTGATTTTAAAAGCAAACAAAATGAGTATGTAGTTAAAGACTTGATGACAAAAAGTGAAGAATTGCTTAAATCTAAGTACATAAAAAATAAAGTTAAGGCAGATTACATCATTACAGCGGAAAGATTAAAACCAGGTTCGTACAAATCCTTGTTGAAAATAATTGATACTGACTCCACACGCATAAATGTAATCCGTGAAATGTTTTCTATTTGCGTAAATATTAATGCGGAAAAAGATGAAAAAGACAAAGACTTGCCTTTAATTGAAGATTTGTATTTAGACCAAATCGCCTATTCAAAATCTAAAAATATTTTTGGAAATACAAAATCTTTTGTCAAAAATGCAGCTGAGGTTTTAGGTCCAATTTACGGTCAAATAATTCTGAAAAGAATGAATTATACCATAATAGATAAGTCAATTTATGATGATTTTAATGAAAGTACATTTAATAGCTTTAAAAAATTAGTTAAAAACAAAGAAGAGTTAAAAAATGTTGATATTGAAGTATTTGCGAAGTTGATTCAAATCATTCCCCAACTTACTGATTATGATTCTACGAAAATAAGAGAAATTAGCACTTTACTTAATCCATTTGATGCAAAAACTAAAGAAACTTTTGATATTATTTTCCCGAAAGATAAATCTGTTAAGCAGGATTGGAACAAAACAATTACTCATAACGGTGGTTATTATCATCTTTCAAATTTATTTTTACTCTCAAATCAATTTTCTAATTTTAACAAGACGTTAGACTCACTTTTAGTTCATAACAATTCCTTTTTAAAAGCAGAGGATGGTTATGCATATAATCGTTTTTTATATGATTTAATTCTAACAAATAGATATTTCTCAGAAGAAGGGCAGAAAATTGTC
>JBIKSI010000133.1:0-9071 GCA_044348665.1 Crocinitomicaceae bacterium | reverse complement strand
GTTTTTCCCAAAACAACAGAAAGTCCAGCCATAAAAGGTTCTTTCAAACCTAAAGTTTGGTAACCATAACGAACAGCTCTTCTTAATATTCTTCGAATGACGTAACCTGCTCCTGTGTTAGAAGGCAATTGTCCGTCAGCAATCGAAAATGCAATTGCTCGAATGTGATCCGCAATGACACGTAGAGCAATATCCGTTTCTTCTTTTAAGCCATAATTTACTCCAGAAACTTTAGAAACATGTTGAATCAATGTTTGAAATAAATCAGTATCGTAATTCGACATTTTTCCTTGCAAAGCCATAGCCAAACGTTCCAAACCCATTCCCGTATCCACGTGAGTTGCTGGCAAAGGCTCCAAACTTCCATCCGCTTTACGGTTGAATTGCATGAAAACGTTATTCCAAATTTCAACGACTTGTGGATGATCATTGTTTACTAATTCCTTCCCTGGGATTTTTGCTCTATCTTCTGCAGAACGAATGTCCACATGAATTTCCGTGCAAGGTCCACAAGGTCCAGTATCGCCCATTTCCCAAAAATTATCTTTTTTGGAAGCCAATAAAATTCGGTCTTCTGCAATAAAACGTTTCCAAATCGCATAACTTTCTTCGTCCTTTGGAACATTATCCTTAGCATCTCCCTCAAAAACAGTCACATACAGTTGGTCTTTTGGGATTTTATATACTTCTGTTAATAATTCCCAAGCCCAAGAAATTGCTTCTTCTTTGAAATAATCACCAAAAGACCAATTTCCGAGCATTTCGAACATAGTATGATGGTAAGTATCCACTCCAACTTCTTCTAAATCATTATGTTTACCTGAAACTCGCAAACATTTTTGGGTATTTGCTACACGTTTATCTTTGGCAATGGCATTTCCGAGGAAATAATCCTTAAATTGGTTCATTCCCGCATTTGTAAACATCAATGTGGGGTCGTTTTTCACCACCATTGGAGCTGATGGTGCAATTTTATGTCCTTTGCTTTCGAAAAAATCAAAATAATGTTTTCTAATTTCGTGTAACTTCATGAGATTTATTAATGAAAGTGGCAAATTTAGTCAATATAATTCAAATAAAAAACCAAAACAACTTCGATCTAAGTACTATTTTAACTAAATTTGTAACTAGATTTGTAACTACATTTATTACCCAATGATTCATTACATGAAAACAAAATTCATCTTACTATTTACGGTTGTTGGAATAGCAGCACTTTTTGCTTTTACAAAATTTTACCCAAATCAAGATAAATCAAAAATAAAAACCAAATCCTCCAACAAAGAAGTTGAAATAGGTGATTCAACGATAAACCTTGTTGCTGTTGGAGATATGATGCTAGGAACTAATTTCCCCAGCGAAAGCTATTTACCTCACAAAGATAGTCTTTTGTTAAAACCCATGTTTGATTATTTACGCAATGCAGACATCACTTTTGGTAATTTAGAAGGAACGGTTTTAAATGATGGCGGAGACGTGAAAAAATGCTCAAATCCTTCAATTTGTTATGCTTTTCGTCAACCAGAATATTTTGTGGATCAATTAAAAGATGCAGGTTTTGACATTTTATCATTGGCTAACAATCACATGGGAGATTTTGGTAAACCTGGCAGAGACAATACGCAACGAGTACTGAAAGAAAAAGGATTTACTTATGCAGGTTTAGACACTTGCCCTTGGGATACCTTGACAAAAAACGGAATTAAATATGGTTTCACAGCTTTTGCTCCGAATACAGGTTGTTTGCAAATTACGGATTACAACAATGCGCAAGCAATTGTGAAGAAATTAAATGAAATGTGTGACATTGTAATTGTTTCATTTCACGGAGGAGCAGAAGGATCAAGCAAAACGCACGTTACGCGAAAAACTGAAATATTCTACGAAGAAAATAGAGGAAATGTGTATGAATTTGCACGAAAAGTAATTGATGCTGGAGCAGATGTAGTTTTAGGGCATGGTCCGCATGTTACAAGAGCAATCGACCATTACAAGGGAAGATTTATCACTTATTCCATGGGGAATTTCTGTACTTACGGAAGATTTAACTTAAAAGGAATTAGCGGAATGGCCCCACTTTTTGATTTGAAATTGAAAAGAAATGGTGAATTTATTTCTGGAAAAGTTATTTCAACTAAACAACTAGGTGAAGGTGGACCGATCTTTGACCCCTTAAATGGAGCTTTAGAACAAATTAAAAACTTAACAAAACAAGATATTCCAGAATTGAATGTGGAATTTGATGATAATGGAAATTTTACTTTTAAGTAAACGCCAAAAAATAAATTAGCCCTCAAAAATCAAGGAAAAGTACCAAACCTTTGTTCGCAATTGATCTATTGGATAAGAAACTGGGGTGAAATCGTTGATAATCGTGTTGTTCCATCCTTGTGAATATTTGATTTCAAGTCCCATTTTGAAGTACACAGCGAAAAACTCCACGCCAATTCCGACTTGACCTTGCCAATCATTTGCCTTAATTTTTACAAAAGGATCAGTAAAATTTTGATTGGCATTTTCAGCCGATTGAAAATCATAGGAATATTGAACGCCTCCCAAAACATAAGATGCAAAATTATTATAACGCAATGTTCGGATTTGCAGCATTACAGGCATATCGAAATTTGTAGAATTTACCCTTTCTTCATTTAAGGTTTCAATTTTAATGCTTGGGTCTGCATTTGGATAGTAGTATTTTAGTGCTCTTTCTTGAAAAGATAAGGACGGAATTGCACGTAATCGAAGAATCGGAGTGCCTAATTTTAGTGTTGTAACTACTCCAATTTGTCCACCGGGAATGGCCACCGTTTCCAAAGCGGTCAATCCATATTTTTCGTACATATTTGCAGTTGGAGTTAACTGAAAATCAGACGTATTTCCACCCAAAAGGAAACCAAAGTGAATTAATTTTTCATCAAATTTTCTGTAATTCCACTGCTTCTGCTTTTGTGCAAAAATGGAGTAATTACCAAAAAATAGTCCAAGGAAAAGAAACAAACAAATTTTTAAGTTCATAAAGAGATAACGCAAAAAAATGTTTTCTATTTTGTTCCAGCGTAAATAGTTGCAATTCCTCCTGAAACTAAAGTGGAATTTACGTTTTTATAGCCTAAACTTTTTAAAATATTTTCCATTGCTTCACCTTCTGGAAATGCAGCAACCGATTCTGGCAAATAAGCATAAGCCTTTTCATCTTTCGAAATTCGTTTACCAAAAAATGGAATGATGTATTTGGAGTGAAAAGCATAATATTGTTTCACAGGAAATTTTTTCGGTTTCGAAAACTCCAAAATCAATAATTTTCCTCCAGGTCTCACAACGCGCAGCATTTCAGCCAAACCTTTTTCCAAATTTTCAAAATTTCGCACACCAAAACCAACCGTTAAAGCATCAAAATAATTATCCTCGTAAGGAATATTTTCTGAATCGCCCAAACGCATAGAAATGATGTGATCTATTTTTCGTTTCACCATTTTTTCACGACCTTTTTCCAACATTCCTTCCGAAATATCCAGTCCAACTACCTCTTTCGGTGATAAAGACAAGGATTCGATGGCAAAATCTCCAGTACCCGTTGCGATATCCAAAATCTTAGTGGGCTTGATTTCACGCAACATTTTCACTGCCTTTTTACGCCAAATTTTATCGATTCCCAAAGACAAAAAGTGATTCAAAAAATCGTACTTCGCTGAAATATTGTTGAACATTTCTGCAACCTCTTCCTTTTTAGATTTATCGCTGTTTCCGTAAGGTTTTACTACTTTTCTTTCTTCCATTTTTTCGGAGCTTTTTCCTGCTTTTCGCTATATCTTTAAAAAAACAACATGCTTGCTTCGAGAGCCTCAGCCAGCATATTGTACTTTTTTTTAAAGGATGCCGCTACAATCAGGGCTATTTTTTAATATTTCGTTTCAAATCTATTTATAGATGAACTGCAATTCTTGCAACAATTCATTTTTGTCAATACTTACTACACCCGTTTTCTCGCAAACCAAACCACCTGCTAAGTTGGATATTTCTGCAATGTCTTCAATTTCCAAATCAGAACACAAGCACAAAGTTGCCAAACTAATCACCGTATCTCCTGCCCCACTTACATCTGCAATTGTTCTCACATGCGCTGGAACTAATTTCTTTCTTACATCATTTTTAATAAAAACGCCGTGTTCAGACAAAGTGATGAAGGTAATTTTATGATTTAATTTTAACCTCAATTCATCCACCGCGTTTTCAAAAGCAACTTTGTCGTTCATTGAAAAGTTTACGTTTAAACCTTCTTTCAACTCTTTTAAATTCGGTTTGAATAATGTAACACCTTTGTAGGCAAAAAAGTTCGTTTTCTTTGGGTCAACTGTGGTAGGAATATTGTTTTTCACACACAATTCAATGACTTTGGCAATTAAATTCGCACTTAAAGTACCTTTATTATAGTCCTCAAAAATTAATGCATCAATTCCTTGTTCAATTAAATTTTTAATTTTTTCAAGTAATTCATGCTCTTCTTCCCGTGAAATGTCATTTGTTTGCTCAGAATCAATGCGCAGCAACTGCTGATTATTTCCCAAAACACGTGTTTTCACTGTAGTTTTACGAGTTTTACTTCGAACAATTCCTTCCGCAGAAATTGCATTTTCTTTCAGTAAGTTAATGAGGTTTTCTCCATCTTGATCATTTCCAATAACAGAGCAAACAATAGCTTTCGCGTCCAAAGCGCTCAAATTTAAGGCAACATTTGCAGCTCCGCCTAATCGTTGTTCAGATCTATCAAAATTCACAATTGGCACAGGAGCCTCGGGGCTAATTCTAGTAACATTCCCAATGATATATGCATCCAACATCACATCACCCAAAACGATGATTTTTTTTGTTTTAAATGTCTCAAAAAGCGCCTGAATATCCATAAAAAATAATTGAGTGCAAAAATACACTTTTTATGCATTTTAGCATTAACTTGTGTGGATTTAAATTTTTGGAGTGGAATATGGCAGTTGCTTAAAACACAAAATTCATAATTTTAGTCATTGTTTATTCAAAACCATTTGCAAATTCATTAATCAATTATTGGTTTAATGATTTAAGTATAATAAATTTATAAACACAGTAGCGTCGTCTTTAGAAAGCAAAAAACATCAATGAACATCCTGCCACGGCTGTGCATATTTATCAGTTTGAGAATTAAAATATCTTACAGGGATATATTCTTGATTACTGGAACGGACATATAAAAATTGATTGATAAAATTATTTTTTCTATACAAATCGAGCACCAAGCTATCATTTTGATATTTTATTACTTTATAAGTGTAAAACCGATGAATTTGCAATATGGAATCATTTGAAAACCAATACAAAGTATCTAACCCCCCAATATCACCAAAACTATAAAAAACTCTTTCATTATTGATTGTATAATCATATTTTATTAGCGTTGAATCTGATAAAAATAATAATCCTCTATATGGAGTTTTATAATCCCAAGGGATATGATCCCAAAAACAATACGAACCATTCAAAAGATATTTTTTCAAGTTCAAAGAATTGTTTTTTTGTTCTACATTAGAATCAACTTCGGAGGCACTGTATAAACAAAATACAAGCAGAAATAATAATATGTTTTTAAAACCTTTCATATTTATTTTTTTAATTCTCTAAACGCAACTCCATTTCCAAAACTTTTACATTCTTCAAAAATACAAACTTTCTTTAAAATATCATCACTGATTTCACTCTTTTTAAATTCCCCCGTTAAGTTTCAAATTTTCGAGTAAATCTCCACGCCCCGACGGAGTCCGGAAAGCCCGCATGAGTGAAGCGAAGAGGACTTGAAGGCGAAGGCGGAAATGGCGCCCAAAAAAAAAGAACTTAGGTTCTCAACTTTTAGATCTCATTGTCAATTTTCTAATCAATTACTTTCTAAAAAATAATAAGCTACTTAAAAAAAACACAAAATTTTGCTCTTTATTTAACTTTTCTTCACTTTGGTGCAGTATTACAATCACTACAAAGCATCACATTGGAGCTAGTTGAAATTTTTCGAAGAAAATATTTTACCACAAACAATAATTGAAAACAATAATCGTTCTTAAAGAAATCAAATAATTATTTAGTGCCTATGTTAAAAACATTACCTCAAAAGTCTAAAAAATCAAGTCAGCTTGAACCAAAAGACAAAACATTATTTGCTATCTTAAATTACAGCAAATCAATAAGTAAAATAAATTTGAAGCAGGAAAAAGTGCTTCTTAACTTGAATTAAAAACAAAAAGCTTGTCTAAATCGACAAGCTTTTTTTATTCTATTACGAGGGTAATATTATCATCCTTTGTTGTTGTCTTAAAGACGAGCAGCTAATTCAAGCAAACGACTTGAATATCCAGCTTCATTGTCGTACCAACCAACTAATTTAACCATTTTCCCAGTAACACTTGTTAATTCGCTATCGAAAATGACGCTGTGTCTGTCGCCAACAATGTCAATTGAAACCAAAGGTTCGTCTGTATATCTTAAAATTCCTTTCAATTCATTTTCAGAGGCTTTTTTAAATGCAGCATTAATTTGCTCTACCGTTAATTCTTCCTTTAAAACGAATGTAAATTCTGTAATACTTCCATCAGAAACTGGAACGCGCATGCTACTTCCTCCCATTTTACCTTCTAATTCAGGAAAAATCTTCCACAAAGCTTTTGCGGCTCCCGTTGAAGTTGGAATGATAGACATCGCAGCAGCACGTGCTCTTCTCAAATCTTTGTGCGGAGAATCATGTAAACGTTGATCGGAAGTATAACTGTGAATTGTACTAACGAATGAACTTTCTATTTCAGCCAATTCCATCATCACTTTCACCATCGGTGCAGCGCAATTTGTGGTACAAGATGCATTTGAAACAATCGTATCATCTGCGTTTAATTTATCATCATTTACACCTAAAACTACAGTTTTTGTATCGTCATTTGCTGGTGCACTCATGATTACTTTTTTCGCACCGCCAACAAAATGCATAGCTGCTTTTTCTTTTGTCAAGAAAATACCAGTACAGTCAACTACAGTTTCAACTCCATAGTTAGACCAAGCAATGTTAGTTGGATCTTTTTCAGAAATAAATTCGATTTTCTTTCCACCTTCAAATACCAATGAATTTCCTGAAATTTCAAATTTTTCTGTCAGCACTCCATGAACGCTATCGTATTTGAATAAATGTGCTAAAGTTTTAATATCTGCCAGGTCATTAATTACTGCAACTTCAAAATCATTTTGTAATAAACTGTAACGCGTAAAACACCTTCCTATTCTACCAAATCCGTTGATTCCTATTTTTTTCATTTTATCTATTTTAGTTTGTGTCAATCTTACACTTTGAGAAGGATAAAATTAAGAATAAAACTTTAACCTGTGAACAAATATTCATATTTTTTTTTGAATAAATCAACAAAATAATGTTAATTTTGGTGTTTTAAATAAAAATAATGGAAAATATCGATTTAGCTAGAACAGCATCACAAGTAAGAAGAGACATATTAAGAATGGTAGCAAATGTTAGCTCAGGACATCCAGGTGGATCATTGGGTTGCGCTGACTTTTTAACAGTTTTATATTTTGACCAAATGAACCATAATTCAAGTTCATTTTCAATGAATGCTATTAATGAGGATGTATTTTACCTTTCAAATGGACACATTTCACCATTATTTTACAGTGTTTTAGCACGAAGTGGTTATTTTCCAGTGAGTGAATTAGATACTTTTAGAAAAATTGGAACTCGTTTGCAAGGCCATCCAAGCACTGACAAAAAATTACCAGGAATCAGAATGGCATCTGGATCATTAGGACAAGGTTTATCTGTTGCAATTGGTACTTGCGAAGCAAAAAAACTAAACAATGACAAATCAATTGTTTACACTTTACACGGAGACGGAGAATTGCAAGAAGGTCAAATTTGGGAAGCTGCAATGTACGCTTCTGCGAAAAAAATCGACAATTTAATTGCAACAATTGATTTTAATGGTCGTCAAATTGATGGTGATACAGAAGATGTACTTTCTTTGGGAGATTTACCTGCAAAATGGAAAGCTTTTGGTTGGGAGGTCTTAGAAATGGACGGTCATAATTTGGATGATTTGAAAGCTACCTTGGCAAAAGCAAAATCCATGACTGGAAACGGAAAACCAATTGTTATTATTATGAAAACAGAAATGGGTCAAGGTGTTGATTTCATGATGGGTACTCACAAATGGCATGGTTCAGCTCCAAATGCAGAGCAATTAGCTAATGCTTTGGGTCAATTGGAAGAAACTTTAGGAGACTATTAGGACATTAGGATATTAAGATTTTAGGACTTTAGGATTTTAAGATGTTAGGATATTGGGTCTTTAAGAAATGTCTAAAAATCGAATAGTCTAACAATCTAACAATCTAAAATGAATTCTTGGTTTGAAATTTGTTACTAATCCTAAATTAAGCGTTATTACACATAAAACAATTGAAAAAAATAAAAAACATAGCTTTAATACTTTTTCTATTTAGTTTCTTTCAAGCTAAATCACAGGAAAAATTGACTCGAATTTTATTCGTTTTGGACGCTTCTAACAGTATGAATGCTGATTGGGGAAATGGTCAAACGAGAATTGAGGCAGCTAAAGATGTGTTAATCAAATGTGTAGATAGTTTAGTTGGAACGGCAAATCTTGAAATTGCGCTTCGAGTTTATGGTCATCAATCGCCAATTACAGCAACGTATCAAGATTGTAATGATACAAAACTAGAAGTTCCATTTGCTCAAGACAATTATAGAAATGTTCGCAACAAGTTGAAAACGATCATGGCAAAAGGAACAACTCCAATTGCAAGGTCTTTGGAAGCAAGTGCGGGAGATTTCCCTGATAATAAATCTACAAATATTATAATTCTAATTACTGACGGAATTGAAGCTTGCGACAATGATCCCTGTGTGATTGCCAAAAAATTAAAGGATAAAAGTATCAATGTTACTCCTTTTGTTATTGGTTTAGGACTCGATTTATCTTATTTGGAAAAATTTAAATGCATTGGAGCTTATTCGGAAGCGGAAACAAAAG
>JBIKSI010000028.1:0-28398 GCA_044348665.1 Crocinitomicaceae bacterium | reverse complement strand
ATAATTTTAACCAATAATTCAACTCTTACAGAAAATGTATTGTGGACTTTTGGAGACGGAACAAGTTCAATTAATTTTATCGAATCGCACTCATTTGCTGCAATTGGATCGTATGATATAAAACTTGTTGGTACAGGAATTAATAGTGTGTGTAAGGATTCTATTACAAGAACAGTAACGGTTAATCCAACGCCTATTGCATCTTTCACACTACCACAAACCATTTGTCAAGACGAGTTATTTACCATTGGAAATTCAAGTCAATTTTATGATTTTGTGAATTTTGATTTTGGAAACGGTAATTCATCGAACAATCAAACACCAAGTTTATCCTTTGATGAACCAGGAATTTTTAATATTTCAATGGCATTAGAAAATATTCAAGGCTGTTTTGATACCATATCGCAGGCTATTTTAGTGTATCCAAAGCCAGTAGCAGATTTTTCGATTGCTCCATATGACTCGTGTAATTTACCAGTAAATGTCAATTTTATTAATAATTCTTTGGGTGCCGTTGATTATTCTTGGGACTTTAATAATGGTTCAATTTCTGAAATCACTAATCCAAATACAATTTTTTCTAGCGCTGGAAATTACAGCGTGAATTTAATTGTTGCAAATCAATACCAATGTTCCGACACCTTAATTAAACAGTTGTTAATTAGTCCTGTACCAATAGCAGATTTTACAATTTCACCTTACGATAGTTGCTCTCCCTCAATTGTTACATTTAGTAATTTGAGTTTAAATTCAAATTTCAATTCTTGGATTTTTGGAGATGGAAATACTTCAACCCTTCTAAATCCTGCTAATATTTATCAAAATAATGGTTCATTTACAGTAAAACTAATTGTTGAAAGTTTAAATGGTTGTAAGGATTCCCTTTCAAAAAATCTAATTACTTATCCGAGTCCAATAGCTGATTTTGATATCATTAACTTAGATTCTTGTGAATTGCCTAGTCAAGTTTTCTTAAATAACCTCTCTTCAGGAGCTTTGTTGTATGATTGGAATATGGGGAATGGCATGAATTCAAATCTCACACATCCAAGCGTCTTTTACAATGATGCAGGAACTTATTTTGTAAAATTAGTCGCAGAAAATGAATATGGTTGCACGGATGAAAAAATCAAAGAATTGAATGTTCATTTAGCTCCAATAGCAAATTTAGTAATTGGTGATCCAGAACTCTGTACTTATGAATCACTAATTGCAACCTCCTTGAGTACCTTAAGTGATTCTGTAAAATGGTTTATGGGTGATGGAACAAGTTTAAGCGGTAACGTAATAAATCATCAATATGATTCACCTGGGAATTATACGATTACAATTGTTGCCTATGGGCAAGGTACCTGTACAGACACACTCGTTGCAAGCCAAAACATTACTATTTTCGATACGCCAATTGCTAATTTTTCCTATTTAAATACAGAGTTTGATAATACAAATAATGGAACCGTAGAATTCCAAAATTTATCATCCTTGGCAACGAATTATTTGTGGTTTTTTCCGAATGATTCTATATCAACATTAATTAATCCATCATATAATTTTGAAAATTTCGGTACGGAAATCATTCAACTAGTGGCTTTAAATGACAATGGTTGCAGCGATACAATGGTGAAACCAGTAAAGATTGAATATTTCAATGGCTTATTTGTTGCAAATGCTATGTATCCAGGGCATTCTGAATTTGAAGTTTCTAACTTTTTACCCAAAGGAGTTGGTTTATTAACTTATAATATTAAAATTTATGACGATTGGGGGAATCTTTTGTGGGAATCTTCTGCTTTAGATGATTATGGTCGTCCTACTGAAGCTTGGGATGGTACATTTAAAGGCGTTCCTGTGCAACAAGATGCGTATGTATGGAAAGTTGATGCCACCTATTATAATGAAGGCTTATGGGAAGGTAAATTATATCCGAATGGAAAAATTAAGCGATCGGGAACGGTTACAGTTATTCGATAAATCAAAAATAAAATATTTTCTCATCAGGAAGTAGAATTAAATTAAAAGAGATGTTTAATTTAGGATGTAATAAAAAATGAAAATGTTGTTTAATTTCTGGAAAATTCAAATAATCAAAAAGAACTTCATTTTTCATTATTTGATGTTTTAAAACAACTCCCTCTCGGTTGATCACCTTCCTGTAAAACAATTTCAGAATGCAAAAATTGCGCTGCTTGATTAGAATCTTTTACTTTGATGCTACTGCGGGCGATCATCTCGGTTTCAAAGTCTGTTAATACACTTTTTCTGATTCCATGTTCTCTCCACTTAGAAAAAAGTCCACAGTTTGTTGAAATTAGTCGCGCTAGCGAAAGTGCATCTAAAAGCGCTTGATTTGCACCTTGACCTTTGAATGGACTCATGGGATGAGCGGCATCACCTAGGAACGTAATTTGTTTTCCCTTGGAAAGCGATTCTGGTTGAAGCATTTCTCGGTCATACACAGGATAGCCTGAAATTTGAGTTTCAAGAGTTGCAGTCAAAATCTGCGGAATAGGTGAGTGCCAAGGAGTTCGGCGAATGGCTTCTTCCTTAAAGAATTTTGATCCTTGAGCACTCAAAGCTTTGGCTTCAGCTTCTGACATAGGAAAACTCAATTGCCACATGACTGAATCCGAATCAAAAGGCATGATGTAGATGCGTTCATTTCCGTTTGCTGTTTGGAATACTGTTGCTGAATCTAGTAAAGAATTATCAAGTCCTTCAAGCGCCTGTAAGGGGCAAATTCCTAAAATCACAATGCAACCAAGGTAACGCAAAGGCGAAATTTCCTCACCAAGAAGTAATTTGCGCACTGAACTTCGAATGCCATCAGCACCAACCACCAGATCCGCATGGAAGTTTTTGATCTTTCCTGCAACTTGGAAACTCAATTCAAGTCCAGCATTTTCTTGTTCTTTAAAATCAATCAATTGATGTCCCCATTGGACCATATCATTACTACCAAGTTGCTCTATTAAGGCTAATCGCAAAGATTGCCTAGCGATATGAATATTTGTTCGTCGGGGAGATTTATTATTTTCTGCTGGCATCCATTTTCTCATACCCCATTCTCCGACAACTTTTCCTTCCGGAGTATGAACTAGATGTCGGGTAGAAATCACACCATCTTTCAAGGCTACAATTCCCAATCCTTCAATTGCTTTACTCGCTTGTTGCAAAGTTAAACCATAGCCTTGTGCACGATCGTTGAAACTATTATCCCGTTCAAAAAGTGTGAAGGGAATTCCACGATGTAAACAGGCAACTGCCAATGCAACCCCTCCAATTCCTGCACCAATGATAGCAAGATGAGGATAGTTTGTGTTATCTGGAACAGGAAAATTCTCAGCACTTAAAATACCAAGACCATTACAAGTAGGACAAGAATCTAAATGACCTTTGGGACGAATCGGAGCTGGACCTTGGGAATTACTTTTCTCAAATTGCTCTAATTCTTTTTGAAATTTGAGACGAACACTTTTGCGCAGTTTTTTCCTTTTTTTACCAAGTCCTCTGCAATCCAGGCAAATTGTCCAGTGAGTCCCTATTTTTTCCTCTTGTTTCAATTTTATGCTATTTTTTGGACTTGATTTAAGGACAAAATTAAAAATAAATTCACCGATTTATGGCCTAATGATTTTATTTGTCATTTAAAGACTAAATTTGAATTTTAGATGAACCAATTATGGCAAAAATAAAATCGCAAAAAACACCTTGGCCAACAAAGGATGCCATGCAGCAGATTTATGAAAAAAACCTGTGGGGAGGGATTGAAAATGAGTTTTATTCTGGCGAAGGTTCTCATAATCCTGAAATTGTTGAACCTTATGTAAGTTGTGTACAATCGTTTTTGAAATCCTTTCAACAGCCACTAACAGTTTGTGATTTGGGATGTGGTGATTTTAATGTCGGACAGCATTTGGTGAATTTTTCAAAACAATATATCGCAATTGATATTGTTCCAGATCTAATTGCTCACAATCAAGAAAAATTTAAAGCGGATAAGTTGGCATTTAAATGTTTGAATATAGTAACGGATGAACTGCCAAAAGGAGATTGTGTTATTTTACGACAAGTTTTACAACATGTATCGAATAAAGAAGTTCAAGAAATTTTACAAAAATTAAAATCTTTCAAATACCTTATTCTTACTGAACATTTGCCAGTTGGAGATTATATTCCAAATTTGGATATCATTTCTGGTCAAGGAATCAGGTTGAAAAAACAAAGTGGTATCGATATTTTAAAAGCTCCATTTAATTTCAAAATCAAAAAAGAGAGCGAATTAATCAGTTATCAGCTTGAGGATGGTAAATCTAGAATTGTAACATCCTTGCTTGAAATTTATTAATGATTTATCAAATAATTTTTTTGAATTGCCTAGATATTTCCCGATTTAAAGTAAATACTAAAAATAAAAGGAATTTTTGTTTTACAAATAATGATGCCGTAGGTATCACATGTTTTTAACGACGGATGTAGTCCGTCGTTAAAATAAATAATTAACTCGTTTTTGGCATGTGTTTTTGTTTAAAAACCATGACGAAAACCGTTAAAAATAACTCGGAAATAATTGGGTAATTCAATAAATTTTAATTTATCAATAAAAATTGTATATTTACTTGCATGAAAGTTTCATTATTTATCAAATCTTCATTTGTATGAAAAACCGATTACTCTTATTATTTACCTTATTTTCAGTATTCTACATTCAAAGTCAAGTAGGATTAAGTGAACTTTCGATATCGAATATTAACACAATAGCTGACGAAGATAATTCCTACGAAGATTGGTTTGAAATTCGAAATTTGGGTCCAAATGCAATAAATATTGAAAATTTTGGAATTAGCGATGATCCTGCTTTACCTTTTAAATGGCTTTGTCCTAATTATTACTTGGCTAGTGGAGAGCATAAGTTAATTTTTGCTAGCAGCAAAGACCGAAAACCAATCATAGACCATTATGAATCGATTATTTTGGCAAACGAGACTTGGAATTATATTGTTCCAACATCCGAACCAGAATCAACTTGGAAATTGCAAGGTTCTCCACTAAATGGATGGTCAGAAGGACCTGGTGGTTTTGGATATGGAGATGCAGACGATTTAACTGAAACAACTTCAACAACAAGTGTTTATCTTAGAAAATCATTCATTTTAAATAACCTAAGTGATCTTAAGAAATTAATGCTTTTTATGGATTTTGATGACGGTTTCGTTGCATATATCAATGGAGTTGAAATAGCTCGCGTAAACCTTGGAAATATCGGTGATAATGTACCTTTTGATTTCTTGGCTACAAGTGATCATGAAGCTAATGGATATCAAACTTTGCCAATAGATCGTTTTGAAATAGATTTAGAGCAACTAACAAATTTA
The DNA here is from genome assembly GCA_044348665.1 of Crocinitomicaceae bacterium. Classification (GTDB taxonomy): domain Bacteria; phylum Bacteroidota; class Bacteroidia; order Flavobacteriales_D; family Crocinitomicaceae; genus M2408. The sequence continues at coordinate 23,026 of JBIKSI010000028.1, read as the reverse complement.
CTTGTTTTAGGAGAAAATGTGCTTGCAATTCAAGTGCATAATGTTGCTACTACTTCATCTGATTTAACAAGTAACGCTTATTTAGTAGGTGGTTTTACAACTTCTAACATTACGTATTCAGCTGTCTTGCCTTGGATGAATTTGAATGTTTCTACTATTTGGCACACAAATTTTAATCTTAGTGCCGGAGAACAATTACTTTTTACAAATTCTAATTCAGTTTCTATAAATCAAGTGACAATTCCATTGATTCCTGTAGATAATTCATATAATTTTAATGGAAATAACTGGTGTTTTAGTACGAGTCCAACGCCAGGAAATAGCAACTCTACAGATTGTTTTGCAACAATATTAAATAAACCAATTTTTTCTAAACCAGCAGGAATTTTTGCCTCAGGATTCAAAGTTGCTCTTTCAAGTAATGATCCCACAGCTGAAATTAGATATACCTTAAACGGAGACTTACCGACAACAAGTTCACCACTTTATACAGATTCTATCTCGGTTGATGAAACCACCATAATTGCTGCTCGTTGTTTTGATCCAACTAATTCTTCCCTAGCTAGTTTAGTCGAAAAAAACACCTATTTAATTAATGAGTCTTATATTGGTTTACCTGTTATTTCTATTTCAACAGATTCCTTGAATTTGTATGATACACTAACAGGTATTTATGTTCATGGACCAAATGACTATAGTCCTGATTTTCCTTATTTTGGATCAAATTTCTGGGAAGATTGGGAAAGATACTCCTACATAGAATATTTGGCAACAGATAGTACGCAAAAATTTGAGGGAGCAATTGGATTAAAAATTCATGGAGGCTGGTCGAGGGCTTATCCACAAAAAAGTTTTAGAGTTAAATGTCGGGATGATTACGGTATGAATAAGATTGAATATCCATTGATTGCGGACAAACCTTTTATTACCGAATATAAAGATTTTAACCTCAGAAATGGAGGTGGTGATTCTTACGGTGCAAGAATGAGTGATGCTTTTATGCAACGTTTGACCAAAGGCACGCATACAGACTACATGGGATATACACCTGTACTTGTGTTTTTAAACGGTGAATATTTTGGAGAATATGAGTTGCGAGAGACCTTAAATAGTGAATATGTAGAAAACAATCATGATGTGAATTCTGAAGATGTGAGTGTTTTAACTGAAAATTATTTAGTTGGATTAAACCCAAATGATGGTACTTTGGATAATTTTTGGCCCATGTACAATGCAATTACATCTGTTGATCCAGCAAGTTCAACCTTCTATACATTAGCTGATTCCTTGATTGATTTGGAGAATTTTGCCGATTATATTATTGCAGAAACCTATTATGCCAATGGAGATTGGAGTTCTGGTTATCCGAACAATATAAAATATTGGCATGCCCCAGGTGGAAAATGGAGAATGTTGTTAATGGACTTGGATTTTGGATATGGTGCTTATGGTACTTTACCCGATGAAAACTTTATTATCAGAGCTACAGATGATGCTTCTTTTATTCACATGGATATGATTTGTTCTCGTTTGTTAATGAATCCCCAATTTTCAACCTATTTCATAAATCGATATGCTGATTTAATTAATACCATTTGGCAGCAAAGTAATGTTCAAAATATCGGGAATTCTATGATAAATGAGGTCGCACCTTGGATTTCAAGACAACATGAAATGTGGGGAGGTAGTATGACCGATTATGAAAACAAAATGATAAATATGCTTAATTGGAATCAAAGTAGAATTTCAGGAGCTAGAAATGTGGTTCAAAATCATTTTGCGCTTGCTGGACAAGTAACTTTTTCTTTGGATGTTCAACCTGCAGGAGCTGGTCGTATTCATATTTCGACCATAGAACCAAGCGAAATGGAATATCCGTGGTCTGGAGTATATTTCAATGGAGTTCCAGTAAAAATTACTGCTATAGCAAATCCTGGTTTTTCATTTGATCACTGGTCTCCGAACGCAATATTTTCCTCAAATAATAACAACGCAGAATTATTGGTAACGCCAACAGCATCTACTTCTTTCAACGCATGGTTCACAGGAAGTTCAAATTCAAATGCTATTGAAATTAGTGAAATCATGGTAAATGCTGAGGCCTCAAGAGACAGCGATGATTGGATTGAGTTACATAATAAGCTCAATATGGAAATTAATATAGGTGGAATGTCCATTTCAGATAGTTCCTACTTCAATAAATTTGTTTTTCCGATGAATACCAAAATCCCTGCAAATGGCTATTTAGTTGTTGCCAAGGATACAAATATGTTTAAAATCCAATATCCCTCAGTAACAAATTTTATGGGACCTTTGGGCTTTTCATTTAATAGTGATTCAGAAACTATTTTTCTTAAAAATCACCTTGACAACGAAGTAGTTCAAGTAACTTATACTACCACGCACCCTTGGCCATTGGGAACAGATGGAGACGGAAGAACACTAGAGTTTAAAGGAGGATTTTATTTTCCAAATGATCCAGCAGCTTGGTATTCTGGCTGTATTGGTGGTTCTCCAGGTAGCGAATATCTTGCATGTGATTCCACTTTAATTATTACAGAAATTAATTACAAATCCGCAATCAATTCTAATGCTGGTGATTGGTTCGAAATTCATTCCTTGTCCAATGAAGTAGTTGATTTGTCTCAATGGAGAATCACTGATGGAGGAAACAATGTGGACTATTTTATTCCTGATGGAACAGTCTTAAATCCAGCAGACTATTTGATTTTTGCTTCTAATTTGATTTCGTTTACAAATATTCATCCTAATGTGCCTAATGTATTTGGTCCAACTGCTATTTCCTTTGGAACAACAGAAAGTATTCAAATTTTTGATGCAAACAATCGTTTAGTTTATTCAGTAAATTATACCAATCAAGAACCTTGGCCATTAGAAGCGGATGGATTTGGAAAAACTATGGAATTACTTTCTTCTACGGGAAATATGTGCAGTGGTTTAAATTGGTTTGCAGGTTGTCCTGATGGATCACCAGCTTATGAATATAATCCAAATTGTGATCTTGGATTGGTTGAAAATGAAATTAAAAGCGTATTATTTTATCCAAATCCAGTAACTGATAAACTTCATTTTAACTTAAATGAAACTACAGGTGTTAAATTATTCTCGATTACAGGTGAATTATTGAAAGAAGAAAAATGTACTTCAGGAGAAAATGAAATGAATTTGAGCGAGTTTGCTACTGGTTTGTATTTGGTCACAGTACTCGGGAAAAGCTATCAAATAATTAAGAGGTAGTTTTTTTTCTATTTCATACTAGTTAGCTCCTTTTCCACTTGGGATGGCTTCTTCTTTCAAAGATGGACGTTCGTATTTCCCAAATGAATAAGCAACTTTTAGCCATAAAACTTGTGTATCCCATTTCATATTAGTGCGTGTTAAAAGTGGGTTATAAATTGTACTATAAACAACTCTGTTTTTATTTAAGATATCTTGGAAGGTAGCTGATATTCGCCATTTATTTTCTTTAAACTCTCTGCTTAGAACGGCTTCAAAATCATGAATATTTTGCGTATACTGCGAAATAAAATCTGTTCCTTTGGCAGTTAAATTATATTCAAGATTTAAACGAATTTTGAACGGTAAAATAAATTGAGAATAAACACCAAAACTCCAAAGTGCTTTATTTTTATTTACGTAATTATAACCTGGAATACTAGTTTTATTGACATTTGTGTACAGATACATAAACGAAATTTCATCAACATTTATTGCTTGTCTAAAGAAATCAAGACCTTGAGTGAAAAAGCCAAAGGGTACTGGTAAAGAGAAGAATCCAGAAAATGATTGTACGTTGTTGTACGTTTTGTAGGTGTAATTAACAGCGAAAGTAGTTGAATCCACATTAACATCAGTTAAATTAATAGAATTCGAAAAAGTGTGTGTTAAACTCAATTGACAATATTCAAAAATTGATAATTTTGCCTGAGAGCGATGCAAAAAATTTGGATCCAAATTTCTGTTTCCAGAATTTTGTGTGTAGGAATCATAATAGCCAGTTAAATTAGGGTCATACATTCCGTAGTTTGGTAAATTGATTTTGCGAGAATAGTTTATCATCAGATTCATATCTGGTGAAATCTTATATAAAGTATGAATAGAGGGATAAAAATTAAAAAAATCCCTAGTAATTAAGGAAGTTTCATTTTGCATACCTTTAAACCTAAAATCTTCCGCTCTCAACCCCAAAGTTACTGCAATTGATTTTTTTATTCTGCGTTTGTATTCGGAATAAAAAGCAAGATTTTGCTCTATGTAATCAAATGGCACCACGGAAGAAAAAGTTGAGCTTTCCAAGGATTGCTGAATGCTATCATTAAAACGATAAGCTCCTTCATTTGTAGCTGCAAAATTCGTGATTTTCGCGCCAAAATTTATTTGTGTTTTTTTATCTGCAAATGGTATTTCTAAATCTAGGCGATTCATTAATCGATGTGACTTGCTATTTGATTTTATGAGTGAATAGCGAGAAACTTGTGTAATTTCTTCTACTGTTCTTCCATTATTGTAAATTGAATGTGTATAATTACTAGAAAATTCTAATTTTCGATTTAGACTATCTAAAATCAAACGATATTTTAATCCGCCATCAAAAGTGTAACCTTTTCCTTTTGATTCATATAAAGAGGAGAATGGAAAAATGGAGGAATTGTTGGCTTCTGTAGCAGAATTACCATTCCCCAGATTTGAATAGTTATTTATTGCCGCGTTTAGTTGCAAAGTACTTTTCTTTGATAGTTTTGTAAGCAAATTCCCTCTGTTTGAGTAATAACGATTTTTATAAGTTTCTTCACGAGTAGAATAAAGTTCTTGTAAACTATCTAAAAATCTATATGTACGGTCAGATTTTTCGATTACATTACTTTCTTGATAGGAAGCAGTACTTTGTATGTTCCAAGTAAAACGCTTAGCTTTCCCATTCAATAAGAATGTAGGCATTGTTTTCAGATTTTTGTTTATACCTGTATTCAAACTAATGGAACCAGAAAGCCATTTGAATGCTTTGTCACTACTAATTATATCTATTATTGCTCCACTAAAATTGGCGTCGTATGAAGCGCCTGGATTCGTGATGAGCTCAATTTTTTTGACAGAATTTGCAGGTAAACTTTTCAACAAATTATCCAAATCCATAGGCGATAAAGTACTTGGAATACTTTCAAAAAAAACAGAAGCTATCTGACCTGAATAAGCAAAACCTCCATTTGGACTTGGTATAATCCCAGGGATTTTTGTAATTGCATTGTATATTGAACTGCTTTCAAGAATCGGGTTGTTTTCAACCAATACCACTGTCTTTTCAGGGTCTACAACAATGAATTTCTTTGGAATACCAGTTATTGTGACTTCTTTAATTTCAGAAATTTTTTCAATTAAGTTTATTATTCCTAAGTCAATTGTCGTATTGGAATTATCTGTTATCGAAAAGGCCAGTTCTTTTTCCACTGACGAGACACTTTTTATTTTAAGCACATAATTACCAGTATCTAAAATCGCTTGTTTTGAAAAATTACAAAAAGTATCTTGAAAGGAAAAAATCGTTGAATCATTGGTTAATTTTTTCTTAATTAGAATGAACTGTTTTAAATATGAATCACATTCATTTTCGAAATTGCCTATTTTTGCTTTTATCTCAAATGTTTGAGCTTGATTTATAAATGAAAATAAACTTAGGATAAATACTAGCGTAAACTTTAAGTGCATAAATTATTTTTTTGCAAAAGTAACGCAATAAAAACGGAAGGTTACATGCTTGGTTAATAATTGTGTATGAAATTACTTTCAATTTTTCTAAAAACCCTTTATATATTTATCATAAATATCATTAAAGATTACTCCTGACACTGATTTTTTAAGCGATAATTGTTTTAACTCAACCAAAGACCATAAAATAAATTCCTTCAAAAAAAGTAAATCTTTTACGTCAACTTCAGCATGGTAATTTTCGATTAAATTGTCTAATGGCTTGATTTTAATTAGGTTTTCACTGTAAGTATTTTCATCACATTCAGCTAACAATTCAAAACTGCTTTCGCCCATGAACCAAGTAACTAATTCGTCATAAGGAGTGCTTTCTTCTTTCTTTTTGAACTTGGCCAATTTTGGGAACTTATTCAGAAATAAAGTTTTACTTGCTTCAGCAATCAAACGATGTGCAACGAAATCACTGCCTTCTTGCTCACCTTCGTACACTAATTCAACTTTTCCAATGATTGATGGGATTGCTCCAAGAATATCGCTATACCGCACGCTTGTGTTTTGCTCCTTGTTCATAATTGAACGTCTTTCTGCAGTACTTATTACATTTTCAAATGCAGTAATTGACATTCTTGCACTAACTCCACTTTTAGCATCAATATATTCACTCGATCTAGCTTCAAATGCAATTTGTTCAATCAAATCTTTAGCTAATTCAGGGACATAGATCCCACAATTTCGTTCTGAAATCGATACTGTTTCTTGTTCTGTGATTTTTTTTGCAATTGTGATTGAATCGGTATAATGGGTTAAGATTTGCGACCCAATTCTGTCTTTTAGGGGCGTAACGATGCTACCTCTATTGGTGTAATCTTCTGGATTGGCTGTGAAAACAAATTGTAAATCCAAAGGCAATCTCAATTTGAATCCTCTAATTTGCATGTCGCCTTCTTCTAAAATGTTAAATAAACCAACTTGAATACGTGCCTGTAAATCAGGTAGTTCATTTATAACAAAAATACAACGATTTGCTCTTGGAATCATACCAAAGTGAATTACTCGTTCATCGGCATAATTCAATTTCATATTTGCTGCTTTGATTGGGTCAATGTCTCCAATTAAATCTGCTACAGTAACATCTGGCGTGGCCAATTTCTCGAAAAACCGTTCGCTTCTGTGTAACCATTCAATTTCAGTTGCATCTCCATATTCAGCTATTTGGTCTTTTCCAAATCTACTCAAAGGATTTAAAGGATCGTCATTGATTTCACTGCCCTTTATTATTGGAATAAATTCATCCAATAGGTTTACCATCAAACGTGCTATTCTAGTTTTTCCTTGTCCACGCAGGCCAAGTAAATTGATGTTGTGTTTGGATAAAATTGCTCTTTCTAATTGAGGAATCACAGAATTTTCATAACCCAACATTCCTGGGAAAGTTGTTTTATTTTCTCGCAATGACAAAATTAAATTGTCTCGTAATTCATTTTTTATGGATTTGGAAACATAGCCAGAAGCTTTTAACTCAGCTAAATTTTTGATATCTGTTTTCATATTATTTAATTCTCTTTTTTCTATTTGTTTCGTAATCATGGAAAATCATTTCACCTAAGTCTTTTAAACCAGTGAAAAACGCTTTCCCCTTGTTTGATTTGGTAAATTCTTCAATAAATGATTGTAAATAGGGGTCACGAGCAATCATAAAAGTGGTTATTGGAATGTGCAGTTTACGAGCTTGTGCAGCCATATTGTAACATTTTTCGACAATAAATTGGTCTAAACCGTTGCTGTTTTTATAATATTGACCATCAGGCATTCGCAAACAACTTGGTTTACCATCTGTAATCATAAAAATTTGCTTGTTGGTATTTCTTTTTCTACGTAAAATATCCATTGCAAGTTCTAAGCCTGCTACCGTATTTGTGTGATAAGGTCCGACGTTCAGATAGGGTAGATCCTTGATTTTAATTGGCCAAGCGTCGTTCCCAAAGACAATTACATCAATTGTGTCTTTGGGATATTGAGTTGTAATTAATTCTGCTAAAGCCATGGCAACTTTTTTTGCGGGAGTAATCCTGTCTTCTCCATACAAAATCATACTGTGGCTAATATCAATCATCAAAACAGTACTCATTTGTGATTTGTGGTGCGTATCCTCCACAATTAAATCTTGTTCGGTAAGTTTAAAAGCTCCTACACCATTATTGATTTGAGCATTTTTTATACTTTCTGTTACAGAAATATTCTCGAAGGAATCTCCGAATTGGTAGGATCTAAATTCACCTGTTGCCTCGTCACCTAATCCGCTTTTTTTGGATTTATGATCTCCCTTACCATTCTTTTTAATTTTCCCAAAGAGTTGTTCCAGGGCATTTTTACGCAACAACCTTTCTGTCTTTGCAGTGATTTTCATTGCTCCATTTCCATCAGGCTTGATGTCTTGTTTCAGATAGCCTCTTTTCTTTAGGTCTTCCAGGAAATCATCCAAGGTGTATTCATCTGTTGTAATGTGATATTCATCATCAATGGTTTTCATCCAATCTAATGCTTCCTCGACATCACCAGAAGTATGAGGAATTATCTCGCTGAAAATTTCAAAAAGACGATCAAAATCGGATTTTTTTTCTTGTTGAAAAGGAGTGAAAATGTATGATGATTGTCGCATATCTGATTCTTTATTGATTAACACAAATGTAGTTAAATTGTTTTAGTCATATTGTTAATGTTTTCAATAATCTGATTACGTTTTTAATTAAGGGAAATTGATATTTCAAAAATTTTACATTTTCGCACATCTATTTTTAAAAATTGTGGGTACAAAAAAATCCCGTCCAAAAATGAACGGGATCTTTATTAATTTTAAATAAAATTATTTTACCACCTGAAATTTATCTGAATAAATTTCTTTGTTATTTAGGTCAAAGATTTTAAAGAAGTAAATACCTGGAGAATATAAGTTTACATCAACAACTACTTTGTTGTCTGTAATGTCTGAAGCAAGAATTTGTTTTCCTGTATAATCAAAAATGATTATAGATTTAGAATTGTTGTTTAATTCAAAATTCACCAAGTCAGTTGAAGGATTAGGGTAAACTTTTACCTCGTTTTCAGCAATTAATTCCTCTTCTCCAACAAATGCTAAAATGAAAGATTCAGAATTAGAACATCCATTTTGATCGGTAACAGTTAAATTGTAAGTACCAGTATTCGTTAATCCACTCAAGTTTGAAGCATTTGATGTGAAGTTTGAAGGTCCACTCCAAGCGTAGTTTAATGCACCTGTTCCACCAGTTACTGTTGTTGCAATAGTACTGATTCCAGTTAAACCTGAAATAGCAATTTCTTCAGGGTTTTCTAACACATAAGATTGTGTTATAGTACAAGTTCCATTTGTTCCGATAACTGAATAAGTTCCAGCACTTAGATTTAAGTTGTTTACACCAGTAATTCCATTGTTCCATGTGAATGTGTAGCTTAAAATAGAGCTTGAAGATGTAACTTTTAGAGAACCATTTGCTGCACCTGGACAAGTAATACTTGTTTGTTCATTAATTGTAATTGTTGGAGCTCCATTTTCTGATAAAGATACAGTTTCAGTATTTGAGCAGCCACCATTTGACACGGTAATAATGTAATTTCCAGCACTTAAATTTTGAATATTGAAAGCAGTTCCTAAACCTGGACCAGAAGAACCATTAGCAGTCCCTGTCCAAGCATACGTGTAATTTGTTCCTGAACCACCAGCAGTTGTAATTGCAATTTGTCCATTAGTTCCACCACATGAAGAAACGTTTGTTTTGATAAATGACATATCTAATAAAGCAGGATCTGCCAAATTCACGCTACCATTCAAGACGCAAACGCCATTGGAACCTGTAACAATGTATGTTCCAGCCTCTAAATTACTTAAGCTAGTTGCAGTTTCACCTGTGTTCCATGAAAAAGTATAGTCACTCGCGTCACCAACAACAGAATAAGAAACTGCTCCATCACTAGCTCCGTTACAAGAAATTTGTGAAGTTACACTTGCGGAAACCGTTGGAGATTGAATAACACCAACAACTAAACCTTCAATAGTTGAAGAACAACCATTATTTGTTACAGTAACAGTGTAAGTTCCTGGTATCAAACCACCGATCACATAGTCAGCAGATTGGTTTGCCGGAGAAGTGCCAGACAAAGTCCCACTCCATGAGTAATTAAATTGATTTGCTACAGCATTTGAACCAGAAGCATTTACTACAATATTACCAGAAGTTGGTAAACAGCTTTGAGCTTCATTCGAAAATGCAGTTGATGTGAAATCGGAACAACCAACACCAAAATTCATTCTAATTGCACCTGCTTTTGTTGGATCATTTATGTAGTTTGCACCAAATGGTCCACCATATTTAAAGAAAGCATTGTCTTCGCCACCAATTGAACTTGCTCCAATAAAAAGTCTTTGTGGACTGTTGTATTTTTTCACCTCAACAAGATAATTAGTTCCACCATCAAGAATCACAGGCAAGTCTAATGGGATATTTGTAACATTACCTGTTCCGATTGCACTGTTTGGTACTGTGAACATTCTTGAAGCTACTACAGTTCCAATTAAACCCTCATGTACAACAACTTCTACCTCCGTATTTGGCGTTGTACCATTTGCGAATTCTATATCTACAGCATATAATGTAGCAGTATTAATTATTTCAAAAGCGTTAATATATCTTGCTTCATCATTTAAATTAAAACCAACACTTTCAGTGGATGGGTAGTCATGAGCATAAACATTTGTTTGTGTTTGAAAATTTGCAGTTCCACTGTTGTTGGTGTTGGTACCATCTGCTACAACAGAGCAAGTTACAGTGTAATTTTTATTGTCCACCGGGGTAAAGTTAGTTGCTTTCCAAACATATTTAGTTTCACCTACAGCTAAATTAAAACTTTGTGTACCTGAGTAAACGTTTGAAGTACCATCGTTTATAACAATACTTAATACTCTATTTGTTAAAGCTGTTGTTCCAGTATTTTGCAACTGAGCACCAGCAGTTAAAGGGGCTCTTTGCGTATTTGGAATAATAGAATAATCATAAACGTTTACAATGTCATCAGAGTAGGCTCTTAAAACAGCAACATCAGTTACAGGATTTGGTCCAGTTGCTGAAACATTGATGTCATCTAAAATTAGATAAAATTCATCACTACAGTTATGGTGTCTAAAAACCAGTCTAACATTATTTTGACCAGCAAATGATGAAATATCATAATTGAAGGTTGACATTTGACTTGGTAAAGTAAGCGCTTCAGAATGTATTGGTGTACTTGCATTAATTGTTGCAATATTTGTTGAAGTCACTACATAAACAGAAACATATTCAGCAAAATAGGTTGTGTTTTCAGCAGAACCTAACTTAAATGAAACATTAATTGTCCCACTTTGACTGCTTAAATTGATCGCCGGAGAGATGAGATAATTATCGGGAAAGTAGACACCATTTGTGTTGTTGTACGATTCTGATATTGCAACTTCCCCTTGTGTGCTAACAGGTGATGCTAAATTTGAAATATCGACAAAATCCCATTCATGGGTATCACCATCTTGGTCAACGGATGTCCATCCTTGTGTGTTTCCTCCTGTAAAATTTTCAGTAAAAATTTGAGCTGAAATTGTATTTACAAAAAGGATACTAACTAATAAGAGTAAATTTTTATTCATAGTTTATATTTTTTTGAGATACAAATTTAATGTTTTTTTTAATATGTTGTATTGTTTAACAGATCTTTAAACAATTTAATAGATTTTAAATGGATGAAATAATTTTAATCTAGAAAAAGGGAAAAATAAACAAGATGCTTAATGCTTTTTTTTGTTAAAAGCGTAGATGCTGTGTTTTAACCTCAAAATCCTTAGGTTCAATGGGTCAAATCACTTTCTTTTTCCAGTCATAAAATCGTAAATATCCGATTGATAAAACGCCCAAACTTATAAAGTAAATGTATTCGACGGACCAAACCCAAAAGATTTCAAGTTTTAAAACTTTAATAAGAATAAAGCTCGAAAACATGTAAATTACCACACTGATGATTTCAATTAATAAACTTACTTTGGTATTTCCTGAGCCGTTAATTGTTTGGAATTTAACGGAAATTAGTCCGAAAATTAATATTGAACCAGTAATAAAACGTAAAATTTTAGCACTTTCAGCAATATGACTTTCACTTGGATTGATCATGCCAATTAATTTTTCGGGGTAAAAAATGGCTCCATGAAAAAATACAATTACAAATAGTAGCGTTAATATTTGAATTTTTCGTTGAATGGTTTTTAGTGACTCAAAATCTCCTTTACCAATGTATTGTGAAATATATGTTTTTGTAGTCGCTGCAAAGCCCCAAATTGGCACAAAAGCGAGAAAATAGATGGAACGAATGTTTTGAGAAATAGTTAAATCATCCTTACTCATTTGTTCAATCCATGTAAAAAAAATGGTCCAAGTTACCAAAGCAGAAAATCCTTGCAGAAATAATGGCGTACCCACTTTTAGTAGTTCCTTGAATGATTCCCATTGAAATTTCAGGTGTTTTAATAAGCCAAATTCTTTAACTTCTTTTGATTTTAAAAGGAAAATTGTGAGAAACAACATTCCTAGTCCATCCGCACAGGTTGAGGCTAATGCTGCACCTTCAATTCCCATTTCAGGAATAAAATTCCAGCCAAAAATGAAAAGTGCGTCCAAAATAATATTGGAAAACGCAACTATCAATGAACTTATTAATATGACCCAAGTTTTTCCAATTGCAAAGAAAAATGCCTGAATCGAAAGTGTTATGATGGCGAAAAACAAGCTATAACTTCGAATGTTTAAAAAGGAAATTTGTGCTTCTGCCAAGTCTTGATGTTTTGAATATTGAGGCAAAAAATAAGGTACAAGAAATTGCAATATAACGAACATCATGACACCAATTAGTGCTAAAGTAGTTAAAGATGTTCCAAAAATTCTACCAACTGCTTCAGGTTTTTTTTGTCCAATTCTTCGTGCAATTAATATTTGTGCTCCATCACTCATTCCTGCCAAGGAAACAAAAACTGTGACGTACAACAAACCTGCATTTCCGCTTGCGTCAAAGGCTAAAGTACTGTATCTACTCAAAAAAGCAACATCAGTTAGCAATACAATCGATTGGATAAAACTTGAAACCATCAATGGCAATGCAACTGCTAAAATTGTTCTATATTTTAAGTCTAATACTTTCAATTTTTGTTTTTGAATATTTTGTTAATTTATTTACGCTCAATTAAATGCTTCCAAATGTAATTCATTTTAACGCACTCTTAACTCATTACTTTTCACTCTTCACTCTTAATTTTTCACTCTTCACTCTTCACTCTTCACTCTTGAAATTATTCCACCTCAATAACCAAACCTTTCAAGTATTCTCCTTCAGGGTGAAAAGCATTAATAGGATGATCTGCTGGTTGATGAATTTGCTCAATTATTCTTACATTTCGTCCACTTTCAATAGCAGCTGCAATAATTGTGTTGGTGAAAAGTGATTTATCTACTACCTGAGAACAAGAAAAAGTAAAAATTAATCCCCCAGGTTTTATTTGTCGTATTGCGTGAGCATTTAAGCGTTTGTAACCTTGAATTGCTTGATGTCTTTTGTCTCGATGCTTAGCAAATGCTGGAGGGTCCAAAACAATAATATCGTATTCTTCTGGTAACTCCTTGATATAAAACATAGTGTCTGCCACAATCGATTTATTTTTTGAAGCCATTCCATTTAATGCAATATTTTGATCAGTTAATTCAATCGCTTTTTTTGAACTATCCAATGAATGTGCAAAAGTCGCTCCTCCTTGGATGGATGCCAAGCTAAATCCACCAGAATAGCAGAAAGTATTCAGAACTTTTTTACCTAAAGCATATTTTTGCAGCAAAGCTCTGTTTTCTCGTTGATCAATGAAAAAACCCGTTTTTTGACCAGTAACCCAATCAATTGCATATTTTATTCCGTTTTCTAAGGCAATGTGTGGTGTTTCACATGTCCCAAAAATATATTTATTTTCAGCATTGATTCTCTCAGGCAAGGTATCAGATGATTTTGAATAAATTGCAGTTAAATTAGAACCCAAAACCTTTTGCAAAGCCGCAGAAATTAATTCTAAGGAATGGTACATCCCAATGCTATGACATTGAATGACAGCAACACCATTGTAAAAATCAACGATTAGTCCCGGCAAAGAATCGCCTTCACCATGTACAAGCCTGAAAATTGAGTTAGTTTTACTCAATAAATTTAATTTCAAACGCAAATTCACAGCAGATCTAATTCTTTTTTCAAAAAATGCCGCATCAACTTGTTCATCATCAAAACTTAGAATTCGAACGGCAATGGTACTAGGTTGAAAATGGCCAATCGCCAGAAAATTTCCACGCATTTCAACTCTAACGAGGTCACCTTCATTAATTTTTGAGGTATCACTTTCAATTGCCCCGGAAAAAATCCAAGGGTGTTTGCGTTCTATCGATCCTGTTTTTGCTTTTCTGATTTCAACTACCTGCATCTGACTTATAAAAAGTGCAAAATTAAGCATTTAGAACTGAAACTAATGTTTACAAGAAAGATTTTATCAATTTGTGGAATTTTGAACAAAGGTAAAAGTTCATTTGTAAGAAAGAATTGTTTTTTTGCAACAAATCTTTTTGTCATTCTAAGTTAAAAAGATTAATTTTGAGACATTATTTTTCCAACTTTTTTTGACACATGAAACTTTCCTTACATTTTTATCTTTTGAACGAACATTTTTCACCAGAATATGCAGAAGCAAATTTTAACGGGGAAGAATCAGAAAATAATCCAAAATATGAGTGGGAAGATGAGTTGGAAATTGATCATGTTAAATCCTTTGAAATTCTAAGAGAAGGAGTTTTACCGCTGAATGGGGAACTTCCCAACGGCGATAGTTTTTCTCATGAAGTTAGCAGAATGTTTCTTATTTCCATTGTAAACTCGGATAATCAACAGGCATTTTTAGGAGTTTCGGAAAGTATCTTGGCTGATTTTAAGCAGGAGGAAAATGTAATTCGTGTGTATATCAAAGATTACGAGCCCTTCGGTAATCCAACGCCTGGAGTGTACATTGCATCCAAAGAATTTCCGAAAGAATTGATTTTTTAATATGCTTAAGCTGGACAAAATTTCCTTTTCAAGGGAGAAAAAGATCTTAAATAACATTAATTTCACGCTCAAAACGGGTGATTTTTTCGGTATTGTTGGTCCTAGTGGAGCTGGAAAATCAACCATGCTGAAAATCATTGCTGGTTTACTCGATGCGGATACAGGAAAAGTATTACTTGATGGCGCACTAATTTTAGGACCGAAAGATAAATTAATTGCAGGAAACACAGAAATTCAGCTTGTAAACCAAGATTTTGGCTTGGATATTTATCATACCGTTTATGAGAATGTGAAAGTAAAAACAGCACATTTAAAAAAAGATATTCAAGAAAATTTTATTCAGGAATTGCTAGAATTAGTTGATTTGCAAAATCTGAAAAATCAAAAAGCAATTCACCTTTCCGGTGGCGAACAACAACGATTATCTTTAGTTAGAGCACTAGCTTTGGAACCAAAAGTTCTTCTTCTTGATGAACCTTTCGTACATTTGGATGCCCACATCAAAAGGAAATTAATAAATTATTTAAATGAATTAAAAAGAGTTCGAAAAACAACAATGATTTTGGTTTCGCATGACGGAGCAGAAATGTTGAGTTTGGCCACGAAAATTGCCTATTTTGATCAAGGTGAAATCCAGCGAATGGACGAGCCAAAGGGATTTTATTTTAAACCAAATTCTTATCAAGAAGCATTATTTTTTGGTGAAGTTAATAGATTAAAAATCAAGGGAAAAGAACTATTTTTTCGCCCAAATCAATTCAAATTGAAAAGTTCAGAAAATGAAATTGCAATTTCAGTGAAATTCTTAAAAGTTCTTTTTTACGGGAATTATTCACTCGGATTATTTAAATGCGGAAATCAACAAATTTATCTTTCAATGAATGAACTTCAAGATTTTGAGCATATTCAAGAAATTTTTGTCGAAAAATGAAGAAATTTTTATTCAAATTAGATCGCAAACTCAGTTACAAGGAAATATTCGACCTTTTCAGGGAGACAATTGTTGAATTTTTTAAGGAAAAATTATTTATTCATTGTGCAGCATTGTCTTATTATACAGTTTTGACTTTAGTGCCTATTATTTATTTAAGTATTGTAAGTTTCGGAAAAATAATTGGACAAGAAACGATGGTAACAATCATTGCTAAGTTTTTAAAAGAAAATATTGGTATTAGCGATGTAGCTGGAATCATTGATTTTCTGAATGATGTAGATTTTGAAAAGGGTAATATTGTGATGCAGTTAATCGGTATATTTGTTATCTTATTTTCTTCCTCCGCACTTTTTAATTCCTTAAAATTCAGTATCAATGAGTTTTTTGACATTGAAAAGAAATTTGATAGCAGAAAAAAAGAGTTTTTATCGGGATTGATGGCTCGTCTAAAGTCAATTATTTTGCTCACTTTTTTCGGATTTGTGGTAATTATTACCTATTTTGCTCAAACAATCGTGATTTCGTTTGGAACACAAATTTTAGGAGAAATTGATACATTAATGTGGTTTCTATACGTTTTTGCTCAACATATTTTAGTTATTTTGTCCAATGTGATAATTTTTGTGTTGATTTTCAAGTATTTACATGACGCAATAGTTCCATGGAAAATAGCTTTAGCAGGCAGCGCTTTTACCTCTGTTTTGCTGTATGTTGGTCAGTTATTGATTAAATATTATTTAACAAATTACTTTTTTGCACGTGATGGAGGTTTGGCAGGAACCATTTTGGTAATTTTAGTATGGATGTATTATTCCTCTCACATCATTTTTCTTGGTGCAAAATTTACTGCTGTTTACGCAAAAAAAATTGGAAAACCACTTCAAGTTGATTAAAAAGTAGTCAATAAATTTGTTTTATTGATTTTTTTGATTAATTTCACGTCAAAATTAAGTTATGCAAATTGGTACGAATTTAAAAATATTGAGAAAACACTTCGGGAATTCTCAAGAAGAAATGGCTTCGATTCTGAAATTGACTCGCTCAAGTTATAGTGGTTATGAAAATAATGTTGCTGAACCAAGTATCTCTACCTTAGTATTGATCAGTGAAGTTTATGAAATTTCTTTGGATATCATTTTAAAGAAAGATTTGTCATTAATTTCGACAGAAAATTTGGATAAAGAAATCCATAATCATCAGGATTATTCCGGGAAAAATTTGCGGATTTTAACCAATACGGTCAACGAAAATGATGAAGAATTAATTGAAATGATTCCTGAGAAAGCACGAGCAGGTTACGCACTAGGTTATTCAGATCCGGAATATTTGAAAGTACTTCCAACTTTTAGTTTACCATTTTTATCTCGTGATAGAAAGTACCGTTCATTTCCAATTAAAGGAGATAGTATGCCTCCCGTTTCTGAAGGTTCATTTGTGGTGGCAGAATTTGTACAAAATTGGATGCTTATAAAAAACGAAACTCCTTGTATTATCATTACCGAAGAAGACGGAATCGTTTTTAAAGTTGTTTATAATAATTTAACTGAAAATCAAACTTTCACTTTGCATTCGACCAATCCATTTTACAAACCATATCAGGTTGATGCCAAAAAAGTTCTTGAAATTTGGAAATTCGTAAATTACATTTCTCCAGATTTACCTGAAGTAAAGATAGATGAAGGTCAAATTTCGAAATCTATTCAAGAAATCCGACAAGATTTATCTCAAATTATGAAAAAATTAAAATAATTAGAATGTAAAGTAAATTTATGAGAATGCTGATTTTCATAGTTTTTGTTTTTGGCTTTTGTTTTTTAACGAATGCACAAGATCTTTCGAAACTTCGTTTAAAGTTGAAATCAAGCAGGTCTGATAAAGAGCGAATTATTGTAATTAACGAAATTGTAAAGCTGACAGAAGATGAATCAAGCTTTGAATTAAATCAAGTGCGCAAGAAAATTGCAATAAACAATTTAGCAAAAACTGAACTTAATTCACAGAATAAAATTTTCTTTAAAAAAGCACTAGCTGATTCTTATTTTATTGAAGGAATTGACTATTTTAACCTATCTCAGCTTCAAAAGTCAAAAAAATGTCAAGAAGGAGCGCTTAAATTGTTTAAAGAATTAGAATTGCACCTTAATGAGGCAGATGTCAAATATGAATTAGCCAAAATTTATACTTTAGAAGGTAATTTCAAAAAGGCGATTGATTATTTTTATAAGTCCTTACGATTGTACGAAAATAAAAAAAACTTTTTAGGTGTTGCGGATTGTTATTCCGGATTGGCTGAGATCTATTCTTCTCAAAATCAAACTTCTAAAGCCTTGTCTCTTTACAAAGAAGCGGCAAAGTTTTATAAATCATGTAATCAAATTGATGGTTTGTGCTTGACTTATTGTGAGATTTCAGATTGTTTAATTACACAGGGTAAGTTACTGGAGGCAAAGTCTTATTTAACGAAAGCTGAAAAATATAGAAATGATTTAACCAATTATGAATTGGCCTTAATAGAATTACAAAAGGGAGTTTTGGCAGATGAATTATTACAGGCAGATGAAGCAATTATGCATTACAAAAATAGTCTACGACTATACGAATTAGAAGGTCAAGAAGCCTTTGTTTGTTCAATTAATTATCTATTGGGAAGAATAATTTTTGTTCAAAAAAAGCAAGCTAAAAATGCTTTGCAGTATGTGACAACATCTTTAAAGAACGCCGAAAATTTGAATTTAAATTACGACAAAGAAAGATCTAATTTTTTATTGTATGAAATTTATAAGACCTTAGGAAATAAAAATAAATCCTTGCAACATTTAGAAAAATATGTTGATTTAATCAACAAAAAAAACTCAAGTGAGATAAAAAACACCCTTGCACAGGAGCAATTAAAATACTATTATGAAAAAAAGGAATTACTTGCTAAATCGAAATCAGAAAAAGAATCCTTTTACAAAAATGTTTGGATTTTATCGATTTCATTTTTAGTTCTTTTGATTGGTTTCGTGAGCTTTTTTTCCTTCAGGAATACCAAACAGAAAAAAATTATTGCTGAACAAAAAAGTAATATTTTGAAACAAAAATTGTTGGTTACTCAAATGAATCCGCATTTTATTTTTAATTCTTTGAATGCGATACAAAATTGTATCTTTAAGGATGATGGTTTAACAGCTGGAACTTATTTGGCACAATTTGCGGATTTAATGCGTATGATCTTGGATTTTTCTCGAAAAGAAAGTATCAGTTTAGATGCAGAAATAAAATTATTGGAAAATTACCTCCAGTTGCAGCAGTTTCGATTTAATAATAAATTTGAATATTTTATTGATATTGACAAAAACTTAAATAGCAGTCAAGTCCAAATCCCACCCATGTTAGCTCAACCATTTATTGAAAATGCGATTGAACATGGTATTTTTCATTCAAAAACTCAAGGTCAAATTTTTATTCGAATCAAACGCAATTCTAATAATTTGCGATTCGAAATTGAAGATAATGGAATCGGTTTAGAAGAATCGTACAAACATAAAACGAAAACTCATCAGTCATTAGCAATTTTAATCACCCAAGAAAGGATTAATGATTTATTTTTATCTTCGAAATTAAATTTTGACATTGAAATTCACGATTTGGCTTCAGAAAGCGAAGATAAATCAGGTGTACTAGTAATTTTCGAAATTCCTTTTAAATTTAATAAATTATGATCAAGGCGCTTATTGTAGATGATGAACCAAATAATTCTGAACTAATTTTTAATTTGGTGAAGAAATTTTGTTCAGAAATTGAAATTTGTGGAATTGCTGATTCTGTTCATTCTGCCTATAAATGCATTGAAGAAATGAAACCTGATTTAGTGTTTTTAGATATTGAAATGCCCGATGGAACAGGATTTGATTTACTTTCTTATTTTGAAAAAATCGAATTTAAAGTCATATTTATTACTGCTCATTCCGAATTTGCAATTGAAGCATTTAAAGTTGCTGCGATTGACTACATTTTAAAACCTCTTTCTCCACCCGCATTAATAAGCGCTGTAAAAAAAGCAAATGAACAGATAAGTAAGGAAGATTTAAATCAAAAGGTTAAATTATTATTGAATCAAATTTCACCATTGCATAAAGAGAAAAAGATTGTTTTAAAAACCTTGGAACGAATATATGCATTAGATAGCAATGAAATTGTGCGTTTTGAATCGGAAGGTAGTTACACTAGCGTTTTTTGTATGGATGGAAAAAGAATTGTTGTTTCAAGATTGATTAAGGAGTTTGATGAGTTGCTAACAAATCAAAATTTTGTTAGGGTACATCAATCACATCTAGTCAATTTGAATCATTTTTTCTGTTTTGAAAAATCTGATAATCAAATCATTATGAAGGATAAATCAATTGTTCCAGTATCATCAAGAAAGAAAGAGTTTCTTTTAAATTTAATTTCAACTATGTAATTAGGGTCTGACTTTTTCAGCAGACCCTAATTACATTAGTTTAGGTAAAAACTCTTTTGGCTTCGAATGTACAAGTGCATACAATGAAAATGCAACCATGGTTATTGATCCACAAGCATTTAAGCTTTGGGGTTCATATTTTGGCGATACTGGTAATGAATCAATTTATAGCGTTGTAAATGCCTATGATAATTCCACACTTGTTGGAATTAATGTTATTGGAAGAACAACAAGTTCTTCAAATATTGCGACAAGTGGTGCTTTTAAAGCAACAATAACATCAACTGCTGATATTTTTGTTGCTCAATTTGATTTGAATGGAACGTGTAATTGGTCAACCTACTACGGAGGTTCAGGAGCAATAGAAGAAGGTGGTGGAATTACTGCTGATAAAAATGGTAACATTTATTTTAACTCAACAACAGAAAGCGATGGATTAGCATTTGGAGGCTCTATATATAGAAGTTTTAGATTAGGACTTGATCAAATTATTGTGAAATTAAATAAAAACGGAGTAAGACAATGGGCAAGTTATTATGGTGGAAGTGGAAGCGAGGAAGTTCCAATGGTTAATGTGCTTGTTTCAAGAATTTCTTCCAATCCAATTGCCGTAAATTTTGATGGAACTTATCTTTGTTTTGCAGGTTCTACAACTAGTACTAGCCAAATGAATACTGTTGGTGCACATCAAGGAGCAATTGGGTCAGCTGGTACTAAAGATGCGTTTGTTGCTAGATTTAATCCAACTACAGGTGGAAGAATTTGGGGAACATATTTTGGAGGTACATCTCTTGATGAAGCTTATGGGGTTGCATTAGGAAAAAACGACACGGTTTATGTCTGTGGTTTTACCTCAAGTTCTTCAAATATTGCATCAACTGGTTCTTATGATGCAGTATTAGGAGGCACAAATGATGGTTTTATATTAAAGCTAAATCCTAATATTGGCTCAAGGTCTTGGAGTACCTACTACGGTGGTGGTTCAAATGAGAAATTACTTGATATAGTATTTAATCAAGAAGATATGAGTATATATGCAGTTGGTTTGACATCAAGTAATAGTCAAATAGCTTCCTCTGGAGCTTTTCAAACAATATATGGTGGAGGACTTGATGCTATGATTCTTAAATTTACGACTAAAGGAGCAAGGGTTTGGGCCACCTATTTTGGCGGAAGTGGTGCTGAAGAACCATACTCATTAATACTTAACAATGGAATTCATATTGCAGGTATGACTTATAGCAGCTCTGGGATTTCTACATTAAATAGTTTTCAACAAAATAATGCTGGATCATATGATGGTTTTCTTTCAAATTTTTCAATTGAAGGAGTTTTGATATCATCAACATACTTTGGGGGTGATCAAAATGATGTAATTGAAGGAATAACAATTACCTTTTCGGATGAAATTTTTATTGTTGGAAGTACTTTTAGTTCAACCAATATTTCAACGACTAATGGAAATGAACATCAATCAATTCGTGGTGGTAGTTTTGATGGATTTATTGTAAAGTACAAACAATGTGAACCTCAAATTCCCTCAGTTCAAATATTAGAAAAATCTGTATGTACTGGTCAATCAGTTGATCTTGAAATCACATTTGAAAACGGTGGTGATAATCCCACTTTTCAGTGGTATGTAAATGATGCATTACAGAATGGTGAAAACGCTGAAAATTATGTTTTTACTCCATGTGAAGGTGATATAGTTAAAGTTGAAATGACATCTAATGCTACTTGTCTTTTCGTTGATCCAAAAGTTATTGATGAATTTCAGATTGTCCTAAATAGCCCTATTACTGCAAGTGTTTCTATTTCATCAAATAAAATAAACAACACGCTTTGCTCTAGCGAAAACGTAGTTTTTACAGCTAATGCAATTAATGGAGGAACAGCACCTGTATTTAAGTGGTTTAAAAATGGTACTCAAATAGTTGGTGAAGAAGCAAGTATCTTTGAAACCTCAAATTTGAATAATTTGGATGAAATCAGTGTTGAATTAATTTCAAATGCTTCGCCTTGTTTGTCAAATCCAATCTCCAGTTCAAATTTAATAGTAATGAATGTTTTAGATGAAATTATTGCAAGTGTTACAATTTCATCAAACGACTTTGATAATCAAATTTGTGAAGGAGAAAGTATAACATTTAGTGCAAATTCAATTAATGCGGGTACTTCTCCTACATATAGATGGTTAATTAATGGAAATGAAATTATGGGTGAAAATGGAATAAATTTTACTTCCGCAACATTAGTGGATAATGATGAAATTACAGTTGAATTAACTTCAAATGCATCTCCTTGCTTATCAATTCCAACGGTAACTTCGAATGTATTATTAATCCGAGTTAACCCAATGCAAAACTCAAATGTTTCAATTACATCAAGTGATGACGACAATATTATTTGTGAAGGTTCTACTGTAACCTTCACTGCAATTCCAACAAATGGTGGACTAACTCCAATTTATCAATGGAAAATTGGAAACATCAATGTAGGAACAAATTCAGAAATATTTACAACTTCTAGTCTAGTTGACAATGACGAAGTTAGTATTGAGATGATTTCAAATGAATTATGTGTAAATAATTCTTATGTGACATCCAATGTAATTTTAAATAATGTAAATGTTTATGAAACCCCAAGTGTTCAAATTAATTCTGACAACCTCAGTTCGATTAATAAAGTGCCAATTGTAAAGATAAATCTACATCATATTTGATAGCTGGTTTTTTAGGAAAAAAGCTATACGCAATTAGGCCTGA
>JBIKSI010000132.1:0-9133 GCA_044348665.1 Crocinitomicaceae bacterium | reverse complement strand
TTAGATAATTCTGATTCGCACAAAATTCAACGAAATTGTTCTTTTCCGGTAACTTTTTTACCCGAAATTTATCGTTTAAACGAGCCATATTCTCCACATTTTTCAGCAGAATTAGATGGAGTGAAAATTGAAGAGGAAAAATTAAAATTACCACAATTTACTGATAATGTGCTTATTGAAAGCGCCGGAGGATTAATGGTTCCACTAAACTACGATGGACTTTTATTCATCGATGTCATAAAATCTTGGAAATTGCCTGTAGTTTTGGTTTCAAGACATTATTTAGGAAGTATAAACCATAGTTTATTGTCTTTACAAACTTTAAAAAACTACGATATCCCAGTAAAAGCGCTTGTTTTTATCGGCGGGGAAAGTCCGAGTGAATTGGCAACAGAAAAGTTGATTTTAAGTCATTTTCCAATCAAAAATGTATTGAAAATTCCTTTAGTAGAGGAATTAAATCCTGAATTCATCAATGAAATAGCTGCAAAAATCAGTTTCGATATTTTTGATTAATTTCAAGTGATTTTTCTTTCATTCTTTAGTTGTTCCCAAGAAAGTTTTTAGGACTTTTTTATTAAAAAGATTCACTATCATTTTGATTTTTTCAAAAATTAAAATGAAAAAAAGTGTGTTTTATGATTGATTTTTATATCTTTACCTACTTTTAATTTCAATTTTTATGAAAAAAACACTTTTAGTTGTCAGTTTATTTTTATGCGCTCACATTACTTTCTCTCAAGAAACAACTAAAAATACTGAAAACAGTTCCTATGTTTTCACAAAAATAGCTCACTTAGACGCTACTCCTGTTCAAAGTCAAGGTTATACAGGAACATGTTGGAGTTTTTCCGCCTTATCATTTTTTGAATCGGAACTAATTAGAAAAGGAAACAAAAATCCAGATGCGCTTTCTGAAATGTATGTCGTAAGAAAGGCTTATGAGGCGAAGGCTGAAAAATTTGTTCGACTTGATGGAAAAGGAAATTTTTCTGAAGGAGGAGCTTTTCACGATATTCCTTATGTAATAAAAAATTATGGTATCGTTCCTGCAGAAGTTTACAAAGGATTAAATTATGGTTCTCAAGATCATGATCACAGTGAAATGTATGCCATGCTAAATGGAGCTGTAGAAGGTTTAATGAAACACGTGAGAGAAGCCGATGGTGGTGGAATTTCATCTGCATGGAAAAATGCATTAGCGGGGATACTAAATGCTTATTTAGGTGGAGACCCTGCTTCATTCGATTTTAAAGGTAAAAATTACAATCCTAAATCGTACGCAGAATCCTTGAAATTAAACATGGATGATTATATTTCATTAACTTCTTTCACTAATCATGAGCTAAATTCTTTATGTTATTTAGCAATTCCTGACAATTGGGCTTGGGGAACAAGTTACAATGTTGCATTACCAGATTTGATGACAACAGTTGAGTATGCTTTGAAAAACGGCTACACACTTGCTTGGGGAGCAGACGTTTCTGAAAAAGGATTCAGCTTCAAAAATGGATTGGCAATTGTTCCTGAAGATATTTCTACGATTCAAATTGCAGGTAGAGACAATAAAAATTTCTCAAATGCCGGTGCAGACAAAAGTTCAAATGCTTTTTTAACGCCAACAAAGGAAATTAAAGTTACTCCAGAAATGCGTCAGGAAGGATATGATAATAAATCAACCACTGATGATCATGGAATGCACATTACTGGTTTGTATAAAGACCAAAATGGAACACGTTATTTATTGGTAAAAAACTCGTGGGGAACAGGAAATTATCCTGCGGGATATTTGTATGTTTCAGAACATTATTTCAATTTAAAAACAATAAATATTTATTTACATAAAGAAGGTGTACCAGCAGATTTATGTAAAAAATTAAAACTATAAATAATAAACTTTTAATTCTATTTTTGAGTTTAGTTAAACTATAAGTTATGGAACGATTAACTCCAGCTGAAGAACAAGTAATGTTGAAATTGTGGTCCCTTGAAAAAGGATCAATTCATGCTATTTTAGAACTTTATGAGGAGCCGAAACCAGCTTACAACACAACCTCTACTATTGTGCGAATTCTTGAAAAGAAAAAATTTATTAAGCACCGTCCCCATGGAAAAGGCTTCATCTATTTTCCACGTATTCCAAGAGAAAAATACAGAGAATATTTGGCTGACTACTTATTGAAAAATTACTTTGAAGGAGACAGAAAGGAAATTATTTCCTACTACAATAGCACTTCCACATTAAATGATTTACTTTAGTAAGGCTTCTTTGATTGGTAAACAATGTATATATTTTTAGTTTTCGCTTCATGTATTTTAACTGTTTTTGTTCTAGTTTTGACTGCTTTGTATTTTCAAGCAAAGAAAAAAAAAGAGCAAATTGAGGAAAAATACTTGGCTTTGGAACATCAAATTGAATCAATGGAATTGGTGCAATTGGAGTCAAAATTAAGTCCACATTTATTCAAAAACGTGCTAAATTCGATTCAATCGCATGCCTATCAAACTTACTATGCGATGGATAAATTGTCCTCCGTACTGGACTTTATTCTCTACGAAAGTAAAAATAAATATGTGACTCCGAAAGACGAAATTGACTTTGGTTTAAATTTCATTGAGATCAATAAAATCAAACTTAGTCCGCTTTTTGAATTGAAAGTAAAAACAAAAGTTAATGAAAATGAACCTTTGCTGACGCAGAAATTAATTGTCCCAATGATTTCAATTGATTTAATAGAAAACGCCTTCAAACATGCAGATTTGATTGGTCAAGATGCTTTTATTTCAATTGTTTATGAATTAAAAGACAATAAGTTTTACCTAACCGTCTCGAATAAGATTTCGGAAAAGCCAAAACTCAAAAAGGCCAAAGGAGGTTTGGGAATGGAAACCTTTGAGAAACGTTTGAAAATGATTTATCAGGAGAATTTTAAATTAGATCGCTTCACCGAAAATGATGTTTATATTGTACACCTAAAAATTAATTTACTTGAACACAAAGCTAAAATGCTTGCTATTAGATGATGAATTATTGGCTTTGCAATATTTAAAATTATGCTGCGAAGAAATCTCCGATTTGGAAATTGTCAAAGTTTTTAATCAAGCTGATTTATTTCTAGCTCAATTTCAAGAATTGGAATTTGATTTCTGTATTCTCGATATCGAAATGCCAAAATTTAACGGCTTGGAAGTTGCTAAATCTTTAAAAAATAAACCAGTAATTTTCACAACAGCCTATAAAGATTTTGCTTTTGATGCCTTTGAGTTAGACGCTGTAGATTACATTCAAAAACCAGTAAACAAAGAACGATTGCAAAAAGCTGTCGAAAAAGTACGTGTAAGTTTGAATGCCGGTGGAATAAAAAAGTCACAACAATTTAATACAGACAAAGGAAAAGCATTGTTGAATTTAGATGAAATGCTGTACATCAAAGCTTCAGAAATAGATCCAAGAGATAAAATTTGTCATTTGAAAGATGGAACAACTTTGACGCTTAAAAATCTTTCATTTGAAAAATTACAAGAAATTCTTCCCCCAAGTAAATTCGTGAGAATCAACAAAAAAGAAATTATTGCGCTAAAAATTGTGAAAGTCTTTTCTTCGGATGAAATTACAAGTAATTTGCAACAGAAAGATGGCAGCTTTTTGAAAATGAATCTGAGCGCAATTTATAGAAGTGAGTTTATTAAAAAAGTGAGTTTGTAAGGATTTTCATTTAAACAAATCTGAATGGCTTCCAGTTCTTGTGAGAGAAATTAATTGGATACTATCATCTTGCTTCCAAATTAGTAGCCAATCTGGTTGAATATGACATTCCCAAAGGCCTTTGTAATTCCCCTTTAATATGTGAGCCTTGTATTTTGGAGGTAATTTTCCTTCCTTTTCTAAAATTTCGACAACTGTTTTAAACAAAGATATATTTAAACCTCTTTTGATCGCTAACTTAAGATCTTTATTGATTTTTCCAGTATACTCTATATCACATAACTCATATACCAAGATTCTTGAACAACTCTTTAGAATTTTTAACCTTAATGGTTTTTCCTTGTTCAACATCTTCTATGGCCTTAATAGTTTCTTCGTTAAAATTTCGTATAATCTCTACGGCAGTTTTTTTCACTGAAAATAGTTTAATTAAGTCCATTAAAGCTTTTCCTTCTTTGCTTTTTTCGTTGATTTTTAATGTAATCGTTGCCATTATGAAAGTTTTACACAAAGTTACAAAAAAGTGAATAAATAAAAAAACTCCCAAATTGTTAGTTTGAGAGTTTGAATCATTTTTTAATTTTTATTCTACTATAAATTTTTCTCGCACATTTCCAATTGCTATGAAATAAATGCCTTTTGAAAAAGTTGAGACATCAATTGTTTCGCTTGTGCCATTTATTTTTTGCTCAACAAGTTTTTGTCCTGAAATAGAAAAAATGGAAAGTTTGTCATCCGTAAAAATTGTTTGTGTGCTAATTGTTAGGGTTGAAGAACTTGGGTTTGGGAAAAGGGTAAATTGTTTTTTTGTGAATTCAGTTATTTGAGCAGTGTTCATACATTCTTGAACTGTAAAATTTGCAAAGTCAAAATTGCTACAACCATTTGGATCGGTATAAGAATAGGTGATAATATATGAACCAGCACCAATACTTGGGTCAAATTGATTATTATTTACCGATGGACCAGCATATTGGCCACCGGTTGGTGTTCCAGTGGTTAAGGTAAAAGTTGCAGAGGTATCACAAATTGAACTGAAATTATTTAAATTTACTGTTGGTAAGCCCAAAATGGTTAAATTTAAAGTAATAATAGAATCACAACCATTTGCATTTGTTAAAGTTGTATTGTAAGAACCACTTGATGAATACGTATTTCCATGCCAAGAATAGCTTTGACAAGCAGTTGCAGATTCTGAACTACTTGATGTGTTTAGAATTGTTAGGTTGAGGGTCGCAAGAGAATCACAGCCGTTTGCATTTGTTAAGTTGGCTGTGTATGTGCCACTTAAAGACAAGTTTTGGCCATTCCAAGAATACGGTGCACAAGCATATAATGACTCTGAACCAGAAGTTGGCTGGTTAATTGTTAAATTTAATGTGGCTGTAGAATCGCAACCTAAAATATTTGTTAAAGTTGTTGTATAGGATCCAGAAGAGGTGTAAGTGTTTCCGTTCCAAGAATGAGATTCACAAGTAGTTATTGATTCTGAACCTGAGGTTGGATAAATTACAAGATTTAAAATTGCTGTTGAGTCACAACCTTGAGAATTAAGCAAATGATCGGTGTATGTACCACTAGACGTATATGTATTACCGTTCCAGTTATATTCATTGCAAGCATTCAAATTTTCAATACTGCTAGTTGAGTTTAAAATTGTTAAATTTAGTGTCACTAAACTGTCGCAACCATAAATACTTGTTAAATTTTGCGTAGGTGTATTTGTGTTTTCTGAATAAGTTACTCCATTACTCCA
This sequence comes from Crocinitomicaceae bacterium, assembly GCA_044348665.1. Lineage (GTDB taxonomy): Bacteria > Bacteroidota > Bacteroidia > Flavobacteriales_D > Crocinitomicaceae > M2408. The sequence goes on along the minus strand of JBIKSI010000132.1, from coordinate 3,671 downwards.
TATGAATGATTCACATGAAGTTTGATTATCAATCATATAAATGGTTTCACACTCTGCAAACAATCTTATTATTTGCCCAGCACCTGAACCATTATAAGACCAAAAGGCACCAATTACTAAAATTTTTCCATCAGATTGTATTGCGATATCATTTACATTAAAAGAAAAACCTGAATTTCCAGCATTGAAGGTTTCGTCTACATCTGCATTTGATTCTAATCTAACAAAGAAATTAGTTTCATTACCATTGTAGTTGTTAAAACTACCTCCCACCAAAATTTTTCCATCTGATTGAATAGCTATAGAGCTTACTGTATTGTTAAATTCATCATAAAGTGGTTCAAAATTCGAATCTAGAGTCCCATTTGTATGCAAGCGAGCAATTCTATTCTTAGTAACTCCACTATAATTAGTAAATGAGCCACCTACTAATATTTTACCATCAGATTGGATTTCAATTGTATATACGTTATTATTAAAGCCAGTTCCAATGTTAAAGGAGTTGTCTCTAAATCCACCTGGCAGTAATCTTGTTAATTTATTTGCTGTAGTACCACCATATGAACTGAAAGCTCCACCAACTAAAACATTTCCATCAGATTGAACTTTTATAGTGTTTACTGCATTATCTATTGGATTACTTGGATATGTGAAAAACGTATTATCTCTTGTTCCATCAGAATTCAAACGAATTAAACGAGGTGACTGTTCTTGATTGTAAGTAGCAAAAATTCCTCCAACTAAAATTTTATAAAATAAATGATTAGTGTCAACTACAATAGTAAAAACTTCATTATTGAAACCATTGCCATCATTAAAGGTATTATCAATTGAGCCATCTGGATTTAGTCTCACAATACGATTTGAGGTTACTCCATTGTAGGAAGTAAAATTTCCTCCAACTAAAATTTTTCCATCATCTAAAAGTGCTATGGTGTTTACCCAACTATTAAAACTTGTACCTACCTCGAATGAATTATCAATTGTACCATCTTGATTTATACGTAAAATACCTTTATAATTCCCATAAACAAAGTATCCACCAACCAAAATTTTACCGTCAGGTTGTATAACAATTGTCTTAACTTGCTCTTGATTAAAAGAACCCGGAAAAATAAAAGAATTATCTTTATGACCAGGCTGTCCATAAATAATAATGCTAATGAAAGCGAAAAAAATTAAAATGTATATTTTCATTTTTTTTGTTTTTTATTTGTTTTATTTGTTGTTTTAGATTTTTCCTTTTTTAATTCGATTTTGATTTTAATTTTAATCCGCCCTAGTCCCCAAAAAATAAAATCTAAGACCTTTATTTTTGGTAGATTAGTTTTTTTATAAATTGAGTAAAATTGATCAATAACATTATCCAAGAGATTGTTGTCTATTATTAATTTATAGATTTCTTGAATGTCATTATATTGATGTAAAAATTGAACTTTATTTTTTTCTTGATTGTTATTTTTTGGTCTTGGAAAACCAAAAACCTCAGCTATATTCGTATCATAAATTGGCATATTGTTATTTAAAGTATGAGCCATTTTAGAAACAAATGAATATTGCATGCCATGACCTTTATTTGGACTTTCAATTTTATAAAAGTCATCCAAAACATTTTCAATATCAAAATTTTTTGTTTTTTTCTTGTTCTCCATTAAGTTAAAATATTCTTTTTTGAGTTTATCGGTCACTTTAAGACTATCTAATCCATAAAAGTTATTGTAAACAAACTGAAATAAATGGTTGTTGCTTACATCTACTTTATCAAACTCTTCATTTAAAAACTTATATGCTGCAAGACTTTCTGGTTTAATATTATTGATGATGTCCTTTATGTTTGCATTAATTTCATCTGTAATTTGTTTTGGACAAATATGCTTATTCCTTTGTTACTATGGAACACCGAGGGGAAATTATAAAAAAAGCAATTGAAGAAAGTAGAATTTCAATTACAGAAATCGCCAAAAGAATGAAGAAAAGTAGACAATGGCTTTACGACCAGTTTGACAATCCGAATGTTTCCCTTGAACATGTTTCAGCTATTGGTAAAATTATACGGTATGATTTTTCGGAAGAGATTAAAGCATATACTTTTGTTTCAGAACCACATCAAAAATATAGAAAAAGTGATGATTCTGATTGGAAAGAAAAGTATTATTCGTTTTTAGAAGAATATTCCATCATTTTAAAGAAACTGAATGATTTGATGGAAAAAGGATAATTCAATTTTATTTTTTTTTATTTCATTACATTTTTCCAACATCTTGTTACATTTTAACTTTCTTCTTTATTTTTACTACGTTTTTTGACTGACCTTTGCAAAAAAATAAAGAAATGCGTAAAATTATTCTCATTTTATACCGAACATGTTTATAATATGGTCCAACAAGTTGAACAATTTATAAACTATTACGGCATTATACAAATAATACATTGGACTAAACTAAAAATGTGTTTGGTATTATTTTTCCTTTTTGCATCACTCGCTTTGACATTTATCTATGGTCAAGAAAGGCTTAAAAGTGGTATAGGTATTTTGCCTACAGGTTCTGAAATCGGCATTAATTTTCGCTCCTCAAAAGATAAAACTTTATTTTTTGATGCCCGAGTTTCAAAAGTAAATATTCTTCTAAACAAAAATTCTGGTGGTTTTATCAACGAAGCTTCCTTGGTGTACCGCATTTCTCAAAACGAAAAATTGAGATTTAATATTGGCTTAGGTCTAAGAACAGAATGGAATTTCACGACAAAGCAAAATCAACGCTACGGAATGGTGCTTCCAATTGGAATTGAGGCTTTTCCATTTCCATTTCAAAACGGTGGCCTATTTTTTGAAATTGCACCTTATTTCTCAAATGACAAAACAAATTTGCAAAACATAGGAGTAAGAAGTTCATCTGGCTTCATTTATTATTTTACAGCTAAATCAACAAAACATGAAAAAAATTAAAAGCCTTCTTTTCTATATCCTCATCATCGGTGGATTTACTTATTTGATTTTTTTCATAATCAATTTTGGATCTCATTTAGAGCTAGGGAAAAATATCGTTATTCCCAGTTCAAAACATACACAATGGGGAGAATTTTTAAACTCCATGATGCACAATATCAAACATCCATTAGCAATTTTATTGGCACAAATCATTACCATTATTTTTGCTGCTCGCTTGTTTGGTTGGATTTTCAAAAAAATTGGACAACCTTCTGTAATCGGTGAAATTATTGCTGGAATTGTACTCGGACCATCTTTAATCGGAATGTATTTTCCAGAATTTACCTCAGCCTTATTTCCTAAAGAATCACTTGGAAATTTACAATTCTTAAGTCAGATTGGCTTGATTTTATTCATGTTTGTGATTGGAATGGAATTGGATTTAAAAGTTCTTAAAAATAAAGCACATGAAGCAGTTGTAATTAGTCATGCGAGTATTGTTTTTCCTTTTGCATTAGGAATAGGATTAGCCTATTTTTTATACGATAAATTTGCACCAGAAGGAGTTCAGTTCCTAGCATTCTCCTTGTTTTTAGGGATCGCCATGAGTATTACCGCATTTCCCGTTTTGGCAAGGATTGTACAAGAAAGAGGTTTAAACAAAACCAAATTAGGAACAATCGTAATTACTTGTGCAGCGGCAGATGATATTACCGCTTGGTGTATTTTGGCTGTGGTTATT
>JBIKSI010000244.1:0-2569 GCA_044348665.1 Crocinitomicaceae bacterium | reverse complement strand
GCTGATCCAGCAACCATTAAAATTACTTTTTTGAAATTTTCCAAATAATGGTGTTCTTTTTCCAAAATTCCGTCGCCAAACTCAGGGATTTCAGGGATACTCATTAATTCTCCCGCTACTTTCATTGCAGGAGCCATTAAATCTAATTCGCCCTTCATGGCACGTTTTAAAATCATGTCAACCGTTAGCAAACGATTAATTTCATTCGTGCCTTCGAAAATTCGGTTAATTCTTGAATCACGGTAAGAACGTTCTACTGGAGACTCAGCCGAATAACCCATTCCTCCGAAAATCTGAACAGCTTCGTCCACGACATAATCCAAACATTCCGAACCTGCAACTTTGAGCATGGCACATTCTGCCGCATATTCTTCTATTCCTTTTAAAGTTGCTTTTCCTTTATCTAATCCCTGTGAAATTAAATCCGCAATTTTGTCATCAATGTTTTGACCTGCTCGATACATGGCTGTTTCCAAAGCGAAAGTTCTAATTACTTGTTCTGCCAATTTGTATCGAATTGCACCATATTTTGAAATCGAACGACCAAATTGTTCTCTTTCTAATGCATATTTAACTGAATCTGTAATTGTTTGTTTCGATCCACCTAAAACACCAGCAGCTAATTTAATTCTACCAATATTTAGTATATTTAACGCAATTTTAAATCCATTTTTGCGGTCTGATAACAAATTTTCAACTGGAACGTGTACATCGTTGAAAAACACCTGTCGTGTGGAAGAACCTTTAATTCCCATTTTATGTTCTTCAGGATTGAGACTAATTCCTTTCGAATCGGCTTCAACCAAAAATGCACTTAAAACATCATCATCGTCAATTTTTGCAAAGACAGTAAATAAATTCGCAAAACCACCATTTGTAATCCACATTTTTTGGCCATTGAGAATGTAGTGTTTGCCATCAGGACTTAGTATTGCTTTTGTTTTTCCAGAATTTGCATCCGAACCTGAATTTGGCTCTGTCAGGCAATATGCTGCTTTCCATTCTCCGTTAGCCAATTTAGGAATGTATTTTTGTTTTTGCTCTTCGGTTCCATAATACAAAAGTGGCAAAGTACCAATTCCTGTGTGTGCACCAAAGGCAACTGAAAAAGAATGTCCAGCACCCAAACATTCTGTTACAAGTAAAGAAGTTTTAAAATCTGCTCCCATACCGCCTAGGTTTTCAGGAACAGAAACCCCTAATAAGCCCAATTCTCCAGCTTTTTCAAGTAGTTTTACCATTAAACCTTCCTCTTGAGCATCAATTTGATTTAAGTTTGGACTTATTTCTTGAGAAATAAAAGCACTACACATTTGTGCAATCATCTTTTGTTCCTCATTCCATTCTTCAGGAATAAAAACTTCGCTAAAATGAGTTTTTTTGATTATAAATTCTCCACCTATAATTGCCATGATATCTGAATTAATTTTGTAATACTAATTAACGAATGTAAGTATTATTTTATTGTTATGCAAGCATAATGGTGAAAAATAATGGAATTTTAACAAAAAGATTCTTTTTGTTGACTTAAATTATAAATTGAGAATTAATTAAGTGTTTGTAATTTATAATTCATCATTTATTTTTCATTGCTCCCTTCTCAAAAGCTTGCTTTCGGCTTATTTCTGCAAGCTTAATTCAACCTACATCTAAAAGGAAAAACTAATTTCATTAGGTCTTACGTTTTTTCTTTTTTGCCGCAGGAAACAAAATGTTATTCAAAATTAAGCGATAACCAGGAGAGTTTGGGTGTAAACTTAAATCTGTTGGCGGATCTCCCACACGATGTTGATAATCTTCCGGATCGTGACCGCCGTAAAATGTCCAGGTACCTTGACCATGTTCACCGTGAATGTATTTCGCAGTTCCAAGCGCTGGACTTTCACCTAATATAAGCACATTCGATTTGATTAATTCTTTTTTAAAGTCCGTAGTTTGTCCCATAAAACCATCGATAATTTCAGTATGACACTGCGTTAACATAGTTGGCACGACATCCCATTTAGCGGAAAATTCAAAAAGTAAAAATTTATCTGTGTTTTCTGGAATTCTATGCAATTCTGTTCCGTCAATATTCGAATATTCGTATTGAAGTGGATTTTTTTCTAGTTTAAACTTATCAAAAGCAAGTGTGTTTGAGAAATCTAGTTTTTCTTGACAATCAGGGTGAGCAGGATCGCCATCAAACATACTTTCACAAATATCAGTTTGATGCGCCGCCAATCCAATGTCAAAACTATCTGTTCCACTACACATGGTGAATAAAAATCCGCCGCCTACAACAAAGTTTTTTATATTATTTGCGACTGCAAGTTTAAGGTGTGAAACTTTATTGAAACCAAGCATTTCTGCGTCTGCTTCAGCAGTGGCAACTTGCTCTTTGTACCAAGGAAAATTTTTGTAAGATGAATAAAACTTTCCATATTGACCAGTAAAATCCTCGTGATGTAGATGCAACCAATCGTATTTTGGCAAAACCCCCATGATAATTGCCGAATCGTAGATTTTTTCATACGGAATTTCTGCATATTCCAAAACCATGGTAACTGCATCATCCCAAGGCATGGTT
>JBIKSI010000243.1:0-2571 GCA_044348665.1 Crocinitomicaceae bacterium | reverse complement strand
ATTTCAAAGCTACTCGAGAAGAATTGAAATTGGCTCTCGATTTTTACGATGAATTTTTGGAATACAGCCAAGATAGAAAAGCTGGAGAGGAATATGAAATGATTCTGCATTGGGCAAAAGATTTGGAAATTGATGGGTATTTTGATTTATTGAAAGATGAAAATTCGAGCAATACTTCTTTTGCTGATGAATTGGAACACAAATTAAACAATCCAGAAATAGATATTTACCAACGTGTTGAACAAAAGCTTTTTGACAAGTATCAAAACAACAAGGATATTGACAAAGCTGTAATTATGTACATGATTGCTGCTCTCTCTTATTTGAAAAAACAAAGTATTGATCAAGTTAAAAAAATTGCTTTTGAATTTGCTTCTGCAGGAGAAACTGGCATCAACATGGAAAAAGAGGATTATGCAATACCCTTAATACCCAATAAAACATTTACTGGTAAACAGTTCTTGAGTTGGTTGTATGTTGCTTGGGCAATTGCTGTTCCGGAACATTTGGAAAAAATGGGATTGAAGTTTGAGAAGGAGTTTGAGGTGGCGAGGAGTGTAGGAGTTAATTGAAATTTTAAAATTGACATAAATAAAATATAATGAGGTACTTATAATTGTGAACGGACTTCGTTCACAATTCAAAAAAGCAATTGAATGGTAGAAGTTGAAAATAAAGACAAAAGAGAAATTTGTATTGCCAAAAACAGCAATAATCATTGGACTACTGGTCAACTTGAAAGACAAATTGACAGCAGTCTTTACGAATGTTTAATGAAGAGCAACGACAATTTAAGGCAACTTTTTAGTGTAAAAAAGTTTTAAAACTTATCTTTACCTAATGCAATAACGAATTATAATTTAAATAAAATATGCAAAACTTATACAAAGAATTAATTCAACTTTTAGAGCAAGACCCAGCTCTTATTATTGAAGATAAACTAAACAAAGCCTTAATAATTGACAGAGCTTTAAAACTAGACTCTGCACTGTTGAAATTACTAATTAGCAACCCGAACATTAAAAAGCAGTTTTTTGCTAACTTAGATGGTGTTTTGGTATTTGACAAAATTGCTTTTCAGCGTTTTGTAAATTCTAAAATGTTCTTGCAAGACAGTTATACACAATACAAAAACAAAATTGGACTTAGCACAGAAAACGAAAATTATCTGACAGACAGCAGGGAAGTTGTTTTGGTTTGGCCTCACAAGGACTGTGTTTTAGAAGGTGGACAAACAAAAGAAGACGTAAAAGAGAAACGAAATGAAATTTTTTACAACACAACACTTGCACCTGACGACATTGATACTTTAATTGCACCAAAAGTATTAACCAACTGGAAAAAATACGATAAAGAAGGAGAAAGTATTCCAAAGAAAATTTCTAAAAAAGACAACCTAATAATTAAAGGAAATAATCTCTTGGCTTTATATAGTTTAAAAGAAGTTTATGAAGGACAGATAAAGCTAATTTACATTGATCCACCTTTTAATACAGGAAACGACAGCTTTAGTTATAATGATAGTTTTAATCATAGCACTTGGCTAACTTTTATGAAGAATCGCTTAGAAGTAGCAAAAGATTTATTAAAAAATGATGGTTCAATTTTCATAAATATTGATGCAATAGAAGAAGCATATTTAAAAGTATTGTGTGATGAAATATTTGGAGTTGAAAATTTTGTTAATGTTATAGCAGTTAAATCCTCAACTCCAAGCGGTACAAAAACGGCACATAAAGAACGAACCATTATAAAACAAAAAGATTTAATACTGTTTTACAGAAAAGGAAGCGGTCTGAAATTAAATCCTCAATATAAACGAAAAGAAAAATGGGATACTCATTTCACTTACTATGTTGATAAAAAAAACAAACTCGTAAAACCATTTCTTGAAAAATTAATTGAAGATGATATTTTAAACAAAACTCAAAAATTATCAGATTTCGATATTAATAATAAGGTACATTATAATTATTATATCAAAAATGCAGACTTTATTTGTCAAACTCAATCTCATAAAAATGAAACAATTAAAAGTGAATCAATAAATCAAAAAGATGTTGTCCTCTTTCATAACGAGGGACAAGAAAATGAATCTATGTTTTACAATGGAAGGCAATTAAGTCCATTGTCGAGCAGTTTAAATAATGTTTATCATAACCAATCTATTGTAAAAGACTTCTCTGTTTTATTATGTGATTTTTGGGATGATATTGATTTTCAAAACACACAAAATGAAGGTGGTGTAAGCTTTCCTACAGCTAAAAAACCTGAAGTTTTATTGCATAGAATAATTGAATTGGCTTCTAATGAAAATGATATAGTTTTAGATTATCATTTGGGAAGTGGGACAACCTGTGCAGTTGCCCACAAATTAAAAAGACGTTTTATTGGCATTGAACAACTAGATTATGGTAAAAATGATAGTGTAGTTAGACTGAACAATGTAATTAAAGCTGAACAATCGGGTATCAGCAAGGCTGTTAAATGGAAAGGTGGTGGCAATTTTATTTATACTGAACTATGCAAAAGTAATCAGCAATATATAGAGGATGTTGAAAATGCAAAAAA
>JBIKSI010000027.1:0-28710 GCA_044348665.1 Crocinitomicaceae bacterium | reverse complement strand
CAGAAATTATCGAAGTAATTGATAATGAAATCATTTCACGCTACTATTTCCAAAAAGGGAGAGCCGTTGATGCTTTTAAAAACGACGATTACATCAAGAAATCAAAAGATGTTCTAAAAAACAGCAAAGAGTACAATACTATTTTGAAAAAATAAGCGTTTAAGAAGAAAATTAAAAATCGCTATTTATGCTTTCAAAACTTATAGGAGAAAAAAAAGTCTATTCCTTACTTTTGATTGCTTATGCTGCCTTAGCTTGCGGAATCACATTCAACAAAGTAGTTTTGTCTTTGGCAACAATGTTGATTTTTTTAATTGTAATTCTTGATTTCAACCTTACAGACTATAAGAAAAAACTTCAAAATAATCGGGTAATTTTACTTCTGCTCGTTTTTATGCTTTGGCACCTTTCAAGTTATTTTTGGTCGGAAAACACTGCATATTTTTGGAAAGATTTAAACTCCAAACTACCGTTTTATGCAATTCCTCTAGTTTTTGTCTTAAAACCTATTCAAGAAAAAAAACATTTATTTTTAATTTTTGCAGTTTTTTTGTTGAGCTTGCTAACTATTTCCTCGATAAATTTTATTTCCTATTACGGATGGCGAAAAACGGAATTTGACGATGTAAGAAGTTTGTCGCTTTTTTTATCACACATTCGTTTTGGTTTAATGATTGTTTTTGGAATCGTTTTGGCATTTTTCTGGCTTTTTGATCAAAAGTTAAGATTCAAATTTATTCCTTTGATGTTGATTCTTTGGTTTTTAGTGTACACGTATTTTTCTGAAGTTTTAAGTTCCTATTTGGCTCTTTTTGGAGTGCTGATAATCTTTTTGATTTACAAAGCATTGAGCTCAAATAACAAAAAACCTTATGTACTTATTTTATTAGCTTTTTTGATTTTATGCCTAAGTTCAATATTTTATAGCTACAAAACCTATAAAAATGGAGATGTATTACCCAAGATCGAAAATTTAGCCAAATTCACGAAGGAAGGCAATAAATACGAACATTACCTACAACATCGTTATTTTATCAATGGAAATCATGTTTTTTCGAATATTAGTGGAATCGAACTTTTTAGAGATTGGCCGAAATACAGTAAAATTCATTTAAACGATACAACAGCAAATGGTGGAAATACTTATTTTGTACTCATTCAATACCTAGCTTCAAAAGGATTAACGAAAGATGCAGTTGGTTTGAAAAAATTGTCAAAAGAAGAAATAAAAAACATTGAATTTGGGAAACATAAATACAACGATGACGAAGATGGAATTGAAGTTCGAATTAGAACCATCTTCAACGAATTTCGTGATGACAATCCAAATGGGAAGACCATTTTGCAACGAATTGAACACCTAAAAGCTGGAAGAAGTATTTACCTTAAAAGTCCAATTTTTGGAATTGGTTCTGGTGATATTCAGGATCAATTTGATCGCTATTATGAAGCTACAAATTCAAAATTACTTCCAGAAAATAGATTGCGCACACATAATCAAATTTTCACCTATTTTATTACTTTTGGATTAATTGGAGGTTTACTTTTTCTCTCAATTTTCTTCCTTGCGTGGAAACATTTTTTCAGAACCAAAAATTTGCTTGCCATTCTTTTCACCACCATTATTCTGCTTTCATTTTTAAGTGAAGACACCTTAGAAACACAAATGGGAGGAACCTTTTTTGCATTATTTTTTGGACTGTTTATCAGTTTACCAAGTAAAATTTTGAAGGATGAAAATTGAATTGTGTTCTGCACATATCGAATCCCTTTTTCTTGCAGAAAAATATAAGTTTGACCGCGTAGAACTTTGTCAATCATTGGAGCAAGGTGGATTAACTCCCAGCATTGGATTTCAACAAAAAGCACTAGAATTTTTGAGTTTTGAAACCCATGTTTTAATTCGTCATCGGGCTGGCGGATTTGTTTATTCTGAACTTGAAAAAGAAATCATGTTAAAAGATATGCATCAATCTGTTTCTGCAGGAGTGCATGGATTAGTTGTTGGAGCTTTATTAGTTAATAATGCTGAATTTGAACTTGATCTTCCCTTTTTAAAAGAAATAAAAACTTGTTTTCCAAACATAGATCTCACTTTTCACAGGGCATTTGATGAGCTTTTAGGCAAAGATATTGCATTAAAAAGCTTAATTGAATTAGGCTTTAGACGAGTATTAACATCGGGAGGATTGTTTCCAATTGAAAAAAATTGTGACGATTTGAAAAGCTTACAAAATAATTTCGGCAAGCAAATTGAACTGATGCTTGGAGGCGGAATAAATGCTGAAAATGTTCGTTTTTTAAGTCAAGAAATCAATCCAGCCGGGATTCATTTTTCTGGAACAATTTTGCTAAATCGAAATTCAAAAAGCACCTTCAATTTAGATCAATTAATCCCTTCTGAAAAAAAAATTCAAGAAATTTTAGAAACAATTAAAAATGGTTCAAATGACTATTTTTAATTTGTGAGCGACATTTATTTTTTATTCAACCTTTTAATAAATACGTACGATTGAATTGCTAATAAAACCACAAAAATAGATATAGAAGAAAATCCAAGAATTCTTACCCCTTCTACTTTGTTGTAAACTAAAATTAAAATCAAAACCATCATCAACATCATTTGCATGGTGGTTATTATTAAAAAGCGATTATTAAAGCTTTCTGGTCCATTTTTAAATGCTGGGTTCACAATCAATATTCCAAGAATAAATAATATTGCCACGTAGGCATCCACCCAAATCATGGAACTAAATTTCCCAGGCAAGAATCCAAAAAATACAGCCACTAGATGTAGCAGAAAAACAATTCCAAATAAACTTAAGGTTTTTATCATTTGTTATTTTTTTTTAATTACATTGAATTAATTCACTTGATTAATCTTTATTCATTTTTTGTACTTCCCTAAATATTAAATACATTGAAATTACAACTCCAAAAAGGGATAAAATAATCGTCCAAAGAGGTGTTTTATTAGTCTGCTTCTCATCTAAAAATACACCTAAATATGTAAATCCTCCAATTATTGCACCCATTTGAATGGCAACGGAAGTAAATCTTAAATAGGTATTTTGATTTTTATCTTTTTTCGACTTATTTGACTCAGAATTAGTTTCCATTAATAAAACTCTGCGTAAAATTGTTCGTAATCAGTTAATTTTTGGGTCTCAAATAAAATTCGAAGATTATCTGGCGTGATAGCGTACATTTTAGCGTCATGCAAACTTTGAATGTGTTTTTTTGTCTTTTTAAATGTTCTAAGGTATTCTTTTGCTTTCACGTCTGACATTGCTTTCAAAACAATTACATTTTGATTCGTTCCATAAACTTTGGTAGATGTATTTAATTTCTCTTTATTAAAAAACTCTTTGTTGAAATCCATCACCTTTGTTTTCGCTGTTGAAACATTTTCCTTTGCGTCCAAAAAGATTAAAATCCAATGGTCTTCTTCGTCATCATAAGAATAAATAGAGGTATTGTTAAAATTTGATTCTTTAAATTTAGAATATCCTTTTTCTGCAATTTCTAGAAGTTCCTTCGCTTTTTTCTCCTCCATTGAACCAGGATATTCAGCGATTACATCTTTTAATAATGGAATGATTTTCGATTTATTTTCTGTTGATTGCCCCACAGACATTGCATTGAGCAGCATGTATTTTGAACGATAAGGGTTCGCTTTGTCGCCCGAAATAATTGGTTCAGCAGCCGAAATTACGAGTGAGTATAAACCTCTATTGTAACGATCTAATGCTTTTACGTAATCAATTTCTGCAATTTTTTCAAATTCCTTTCTTTTGACAAAAAAGTCTGGATCTTTGAGGTAATTTGCATAATCAGATTCAGGATAAAGTGTTAAAATTTGATCCTTGTATTCATAAGCTTTTGTAGGATCACTGCTTTCATAAATTTTATATAACTGAAACAAAGACAATAACTTATAATCGTTTGGGTTAGCTTTAGAAACTACTTTTTCAAATTGCGTTTTTGCCATTGAAATTTCATTTAATTGTTCTTTATAAATTAAACCTGCATCATATAAAGCAGCAATTAAACGTTTGTTTGAAGAAGCCAAAAGTGAATCATTTATCGGTAAATTCGCAAGCAAACTTTCAACGGTTAAACTATCATTTTCCTCTTTGTTTTCAATTACAAGTGAATCAATCGTGTCGTTTTCTAAAGATTTAAAGTCGGCAATTGCGATTTTTTCACTGCGACGCCAATCGTCCTCGTTTTCTCTCGAGCCCCATAATTTTTTGAAACTTTCTAAACCTTCACTTTTCATTTTAGGATTGTTCCAGAAAAATTTGGTTTCTGATTGATCTTGATTTACAGTCGCTAACTGATCTTGCAATTCTTTTAATCGAAGAGCATCTTGTTCTTTTTTACGTTTTTCGTCAGCATTTATTTTTGTCAACAGATTCTCTGCAAAAAGTGTTCGTTCACTTTCACTCATTCCAGCAATTCGTTGCACACTATCCTCAAATTGTGCTGTTTCAACAGCAGTCACTAAATCTCTTAATTTTGTTGCTTTATTTTGAATCGCTAAAGCATTTGGATATGTTTCAGGCATCACTTTTGCACAAGAATCGTAGTATTTTTGTGCAGAGACATAATTTCTATCTTCAAAACTAAGATCGCCAAGTTTTTCATAACAAATCGCTTTTTGGCGTACATTTTTAGTTGAAAAAACGATTGCTTTGTGCATTAATACGATGCCGTTTTCTTTATCTCCTTCTTTAAAAGCAATATCAGCTAAAGCAAAATAGATTTGATCTTTGAACTCAAGGTTTTTGTCGTCACGCAACATTTTCTCAAGTTCTTTTTTGATTTTCAAATCGCCCCCCATTAAAGCACGGTTGATGCGAGCATTAAAATTCATTTCAAAAGGAGCATTGTATTTTAATACTTTTGAGAAATGATATTTTGCCTGCTCATTTTGCTTTTTTTGCTGGTTTAACTGCGCTAAAATGTAATGAACTCGCGCTTTATCATTAGATTTTTTACAAAATTCAAGTGATTTTTCTAAATCTTTTATCGCTTGGTCAAAATCTTCTTGTTTGATCGAAAGGTCTGCTTTTGTTAATTCAAATAAAAACCTACTTTTTTTCGGGAATTCTGCTTGTTCCTCTTCCTTATCAGTTTTCTTTTTAGTTTTACTTTTTGATTTTGACTTACTTTTAGTTTCCTTTTCTTTACTTTTTGAAGCATTTTCAAGTTCTTCTATCTTCTTGTCAAGTTCTTTCAAGATAATATTTGCTTCCGAATAATTTTTTGTTTCAATATTGGTTTTAGCCATCCAAATTGCTGCGGTGTAATTACTCGGGTCATTTGAAAAGAATTTATTGATGTAAGCAAAATTCTTTTGAGCCATTTCATAATCTTGGCGGTAATAATTTGAAACGCCAATCATGAGCCAGTTTTCATCAATCCACGGATTGTATTCAGTTCGTTTTTTAGAAGGCTCAGAAGCCGTTGGCATGCTGTGTTTTGAAATCACTTTTGTACATTTCACAATTGCAGTATCAATGGCTGGGTACATAGATTTCACTTCTTCCTCGTTGGGAATTGGATTGATTGGTAATATCGAATAATAATCATCTTGACGTGCATTTTTAAATGCTAAAACAGATTGATTCAACAATTCATTTGCATTAAAATAACCGTTGTAATGTGCAGTTGTTCCGTGGTAGGTTCTATTTACCAAGGTGTTTTTCTCGGTCGAACAAGAAAGTATGAGTGTAAAAACGAAGAGTATGTAAAAAAATTTCATTTATAAATTTCAGCTTGAACTAATAACTTTAAAAATACAAATTTATTGTAAAAAAGTGAAAAAACTTACTAATTTCTACTTTTTAAACAAATTCCTCTTTGATTTTTTATTTTTCCCAAAATTAAATGTCTTTTTTTTGTCCACATCGATGTCTCGATTATTAATTAAAGTGAATTTTAAAGAAATGAAAAAATCGTTATAATTGTCAAAATTTGTTGCATTTGAATAGAAAGTGTATCCTGCCTGCAAGTGAAATTGAAGCAAACGGAAACCAATAGCTGGGGCAATTCCAATGCGAGACTCGTCAAAATTTGTTCGGTGAGAAGCGTAAACTCCGTAAGTTAATCCAATTCTAGCTTGCTGGTACCAATACCTTAAATCAAATCCCAGAACATTTTCTTTGAAAGAATAATTTGTACCGAAACTAAGTGCAAATGTTTTCGGATGTGTTAAAGCGATTTTTTTGTGCTGAAATTCACCTCCTAACTCAAAAACATCGTATTTTCCACGTTGATAACCAAAATATGGTCCACTTTTTTTACTTTTCACTTTCGGAAGTAAACTTGAATTTGTTGAATTTAATGACTGAAGTAATTGTTGAGAAAAACTCGTCTGAACAAAGAAAATGAAAATTAATAGTAAACTATTTTTATTTATTCGTTTCATATTTTTGGTAAATTTCATTTAATTCAATTACATCTTTTGCGTCAATCCCTAAACTATCTGCGATTTCTTTTGCTCTTATAACTTGATCAACGGTTAAGGTTACATTTGTTGTGTCTTTTTGGAAAAATGAGCTATTTTCAAATCCTGGAATGGTTGTTTTTGATAATTTCAACATCGGATTATAAAGTAGTGAACTATTTTTGGTTTCAAGTGGAATAAACTTATTATTCTTATCATAGGAACTTAACAATAGCAGCACGATACTCACGAAATAGCTCCCTTTCAATAAAGCGAAAATTATTCCACCGATTTTATTTAAAGGAGAAAGCATTGCAAATTTCACAACCTTTTCTAATGCTTTACCTGCAAAATAAACCATTGCTCCAACTGCTAAAAAGGTTAAAGTAAATGATATTGTAGGTAGGTATTTGGAGTCCCAAGAAAATGATTTCTTCATTGCTCCAGCAACAGATTCAGAGAAATGGATTCCAGCATAAAGACCAACAAATAAAGCTAAAAGTGTAAAAACTTCAATTATAAAGCCTTTTTTAAAACCAATCCAAGCGGCATAAGCCAAGGGAATTAATATGATGATGTCTAAAATATTCACCTTGTAAAATTACACTTTGAACTTGAGTTAAACTATTAACTGGTTAAAACTTGTAAACGAAGTGTTGTTAAAACACATAAATTTATCTTTAGACAAGACTTTGGTATATTTACTCTGCGCCAACAGAAATGAAAAGCTTTTTGAAATGTATGCACATTTTGAAACAGTAAGAAAAAGCGATAGCTCTTTTATTGCTATTGAAAAAGTAAATACATGATAAAACTTGTAATTGGAGTTGGGGATCGCAGCCAACTAATAAAAAGAATTAACTCTAATAAATCTAATTTTATAAAGATTAGCTCATTGCTGATTGCGATTCCTCTTCACTTTTCACGACTTTTTTCTTAAATTTTTTCTTCTTCTTTTTCTTAGGAAGTGTATTTACGCTAAACTCTGGACCAGGACCCAAAACTTTTGGCAGTGCAATTTGTGGAATTTCAGACTCAATCAAACGCTGAATTGTAGCCAATTTGCGCATGTCTTTTTCATTCACAAGCGTAATTGCTTCACCTTTGGTGTTTGCACGGGCAGTTCGACCAACTCTATGCACGTAATCTTCTGCATCGAAAGGTGTATCGTAGTTGATAACTAAGTTTATTTCCTTGATGTCAATTCCACGACTCATCACGTCTGTAGCGACAATGATTCGAATTCTTTTGGAACGAAATCCTCTCAACACTTCTTCGCGTTGCTCTTGATCTAAATTGGAGGAAACCCCTGTTGATTTGAAACCATTTTTGCGCAAACCAGCCACAATTTCATTCACTTTACTTTTCGAAGAGGTGAAAATAATAATACTTGTATATTCAGGTCTTTCAGTAAGAATATTTTTAATTAAATCTATTTTTTGATTATCAAAACACAGATAAACTGATTGTTTTACTCCTTCAGCAGGTTTGGAAATGGATAGGGTAATTTCTTCTGGAGTTTTCAAAATTCTGCGAGCCAAATCTCTAATTTTAGGCGCCATGGTAGCGCTAAAAAGTAAGGTTTGTCGATCTTGCGGTAATTTATTGATGATAGTATCCAAATCCAATGCGAAACCCATATCTAACATTTTGTCTGCTTCATCCAGCACTAGATGTTTCACTTTAGAAAAGTCGACGTATCCTTGATTTATGTGAGACAAAAGTTTACCGGGTGTAGCTACGATAATATCTGTTCCATTTTTTAAGGCATCTTTTTGATCGTCCCAGTTTTTCCCGTCTCCACCACCGTAAATGGCTTTAGAACCAACGGAAACGAAATAGGAAAGACCTTGAATTTCTTGTTCGATTTGAATTGCTAATTCTCGTGTTGGAACAATAATTAAGGTATCAATTGTGGTATCTTCTTTTCCTGTTAATTTGTGTAAAATTGGTAAAATAAAAGCTGCAGTTTTTCCTGTTCCTGTTTGTGCGCAGGCAATTAAATCTTTGTTTTCTAATATTTTTGGAATTGCTCTTTCTTGAATAGGTGTTGCATCTAAAAATCCCATGTGAGAAATTGCTTCTAATATTTGTTCGTTTAGTTTTAAATCTTCAAATTTCATTAGGTAAAGTTACGAAAAATATACTTAAAAGATTATTGTTGTTATAAAAGGATTGAAAAAGCAGACCTTTTCTTACATGTTAGTTTGAAAATTGATTATACTTTAGCACAAATTCATTTAAAATTTGCTTATTCTTTGTTACAATTTTATTAATTTTTACATAAACACTGAGTCATAAAAATTAACTTTATCCCTCACAATACTTTTTAAAATTATTCAATATTGCCTGCCAGCCTTGTTCTTGCATTTCGATTGGGTTTTCAGATTCTGCCTCAAACACTTCAGTCACTAAAATTTCACCATCTTTTTCTTCAAAACTTGTTTCAACAGTTCTTCCATCAGACATACTATAACCAACGAAATTTGGTGCCTTTACTTCATAAAACCAGGATTCAATATCAAAACTAAAACTTCCATCTTTTGCGGCCATAGTAACTTTCATTTTTCCGTCAACTCGTAAATCGCTTTCAGCAAACGGACAATGCCAATCATCACTTGCAAAAGCCCAATTTACAATATGTTTTCCTTCGTTGAATTTTGACCAAACTGAATTGATATCTGCTGGAATTGAAACTTGTACAGTGATTTTTGTATTTTCAGACATACTAATATTTTTTACAAATTTAAAAATTTAACACAATAAACAAAATTGCTTAATATTTTAATTGACTTCAATTTAAAAGGAGAATTGTTTTATTTTTGTCTCAATCTAAAAAAGATTTAAAACTGTAAAGCATGAATTCAAAAACGGAAGAATTACTAGGTCGCATTGAAGAAAAATTTAAAGCAATTGATCAAAACCCTGAGGTGCATTTAGAAGGATTAGTTTGGGCGAAACCAATTACTTATTGGGATTACATTCAACCAGATGCACTTTTATCATTGCAACATCAACGAACTACTCTTCCAGATGAAATGGTTTTTATCATGTACCATCAAATCAATGAATTGTTATTCAAAATGATTTTGTGGGAAATGGAACAAGTAACAACTGCAAAAGAAGTTACAGCAGAATTGTTTACACAGAAATTAGATCGAATTAGTCGTTATTTTGACATGCTTTCTTCCTCTTTTGCAATCATGCAAGATGGAATGGAAGTCGAGCAATATTTGAAATTCAGAAATACCTTAACCCCTGCAAGTGGATTCCAAAGTGCCAATTACCGTTTGATTGAATTTGGTTCAACAGAATTGATAAACTTAATTGATTATCGTTTTAGAGCAACCATTGATCGCAATACGCCTTATTCCCATGCTTATGACCATTTGTATTGGCAAGCAGCAGGAAAAGATCATGCAACAGGCAAAAAGAATACCTTGATTACTTTGTTTGAGGAGAAATACAAAGACATGTTCTTGCGAAAAATGGAAGAATACAACACAACAAATCTTTACACAAAATACAAATCTTTGCCAGAGGAAGTGAAAAGTAATCCAGAATTAATTACTGCCATGCGTCATTACGATAAAACGGTAAACATCACTTGGGTGATGGCTCATTACAATGCAGCTGCGAAATATTTACAACCAAAAGGTGAAGTCATTGAAGCAACTGGTGGAAGTGATTGGAGAAAATACATGCATCCAAAATACCAACGTCGAATTTTCTTTCCAGAATTATGGTCAAAAGAAGAGTTAGAGAATTGGGGGAATGACTTATAGTGATTAATTAGTAACTTTTAGTTAGTAGTTATAAGTTTTTTTGAACAATGATTAGATATCGTAAAATACGAGGACATAAAAGGAGACAAAAACAGGTCGAGCAATGGAGATTAGATAATTTACAATTGAAAATTGATATTCTTGAGCAATTTAAAAAAGACCATATTGATATTGTTGTCCATCCATGGTGTGATTTTTCTATAATTAATAGTGGATTTGCTTCTCCTAAAAGCAAAACGAAGCAATTAATCATTAATGCATTATTAGATATTTATGATTCTCTTAAAATACAATTAGACAAACTAGATAAACCTTATTATTTAAAAATTTGGCTTTATGAAGAACGATTTACAAAATCTCAAGTTGTTTTGGCGATAGATAATAAAATTGAATTCTATCAAAATTGTTTTTCAAAACCAGATATGGAAACACAAATCAACAAAAATACTTTTGGTAGACATAAGAGAATTGAAAATTATCTTTGGGAAGAAAGAGTTGATGAACAGTTCTATGATAATACCACATTAGGTGATCCAGAAGATTATGAATCTTTGGAAGATTTTATAGAAGCAAAAAAATGGTTTAATAATTTAATGAAAAAAAATCACAAAACTTATTATCCAGAAAATCCAACTGATGATTTTTTTGAGTTTTATGGTTTTAGAATGGGAAAAGTTTGGATAGGTGGTTCAAAATAATATTTATCATTTATAAACCACTAATTCCTAACTCCTTACTAAAAACTAATAAACCTCTCCCTCATAAAAATACCAGATTCCATTTTCTTCTTTGAAAAGTGATTTTTCATGGTGAATCTGAATTTCCGAACTACCTTCCTTGAAATAGGCTTTAAATTCAACAAGGTTTTCACTTGCCGAAACAATTTCCAATTTGAGCCAAGAAACAGAATTTGCCCAAGACACCAACGATTTTTTTGGATAAAATTTCCGCTGCGAAGGAAAAGTTGATTCGATAATGTAATCAATATTTTTGATGCAGTATGCTGAATAACGAGAGCGCATGCATGTTTCTGCTGAAGTTCTTGCGATTTCACCTGAAATAATAACTTCACAACAAACTGAAAAATCTTTTCCAGATTTACAATAACACCCCTTTTCCACTTTTAACTATTTACTCAAACAATTGATTTCCAAGTACTTCGTTTCGGTAAGCTCAATATAGCATAATAGGCTCAGCACAAAACGCTCAATCTCCGTTTAATAATTCTCCATTCTCAACTCTTCACTCTCAACTCTCAACTCTCAACTCTTCACTCTCAACTCTTCACTCTCAACTCCCTCCAAACAAATCCAACTCATCTCCATCAATCCAAGTTGCTATTTTCCCCATTTTTTTCTGAATTACCTTAAAATGGTGCAAATCTTCTGCTGTGACAAAAGAAATTGCTTCTCCCGAAGATTCTGCTCGACCTGTTCGCCCAATGCGATGTATGAAATCCTTTGGAGATCGAGGCAATTCATAATTGATTACGTAAGGCAGAAATTGGATGTCAATTCCTCGAGCAATGATATCTGTTGCGACCAAAACTCTTGTTTTTCCAGCTTTAAAATGAGTTAAAGCATTGATTCTTTGTGTCTGACTTTTTTTACTGTGAATAGCAAAAGCCTTGATTCCATTTTTGTTTAATTTTTCTGTCACCGTATCTGCTTTGTGAACAGAAGAAGTAAAAACCAACACTTGTTGCATGTTCTCTTTTTCAATGATGAAACGCAACAAAGGTCCTTTTTTCTCTTCCGAAATCGAATAGGCAAATTGTTTGATTAAATCTAAATTCTGTTTTTCCTCCTCTACTTTTATGGTAATAGGATTCTTCAAAATATTTTTATGAATCCCTTCCAAATCTTCACTTAAAGTGGCAGAAAAGAGAAGGTTTTGACGTTTTTTTGGCAAAAGTGAAAAGATCTGGTTCATCTCTTCTCTAAATCCTAAATTCAACATTTTATCTGCTTCATCCAAGACTAAAATTTGCAACTGGCTTAGTGAAAAAGCTTTGTTTTGATGCAATTCTAGCAAACGTCCTGGTGTGGCTACCAAAATTTCTACTCCTTGCAAGGCAATCATTTGTGGATTAATAGAAACTCCACCATAAACAGCCATTGATTTTAATTTTGGCACTAAGCCTGAACTAAATTCTTGAAAAACCTCGTTGACTTGGATTGCTAATTCTCGTGTGGGAACCAAAACCAACACTTTAATGTGCCTATTTTTTGAAGCCTTTTGAGTGTGAATTAACTCCAATATGGGTAAAGCAAAACTAGCAGTCTTTCCTGAACCCGTTTGAGCAATCCCAAGAATATCATGTCCTTTTAAAATTGCAGGAATTGCTTCTTGCTGAATAGGATAAGGCTTCTCGTAATTGAGTTTTGCTAATTTATCTAAAAAATGTTGGGCTAATCCTAATTCTGAAAATGACATACTTTTTTTTCGTAAAGTTAAGTTTTATTTCCTGAAATAATCACCGCAAAAGGAATTCAATCTTTACAAAAGTTTATTTTTAGATTCTAAAACGCTTCGCCAATAAACAAATAAAAACCATGTCCTTCCTCAGTTATGGCAAAATCTAATCGTGTCCAAATGTCTTTTTTAGGAAAAAGTAAGAATCGAATTCCTGCTCCTCCAGCATAAACCAAATGACTTTTATTTATGCCTGAAATCGTATGAGAAACAACTCCTGTACTTGCAAAAATCGATGCACCAAAACGTTTAGCAAACTTAAAAGGAAGCATTCTGTATTCTGTTTGAAATGCCATTATGTTTCGATCTCGATATCTTCCAGTATAATATCCGCGCATCATCATTTCTCCTCCCATCAAAGCCATTTGATTAAAAGGTGGATTGCCCAAAGTGAATTGCCCTAAATATTGAAAGGCAAGAACATTTCGTTTTCGAATAGGATGAAAATACCTAAAATCTGAAAAGATGGAAGTAAAAGTAAACTGACTCCCGAATTTTTGATCATAATGTAAAAATGCGAGTTCAGCAAACATTCCTTCTCGCACATTTAAAACATTATGCCTGTTATCAAATAAAACTCCGGTTCCAAGACCTAAATTTGTTGAGCCTTCGTGACCAAGAGGTTTTTGGTAGGAAATTGTCTGGTCATAATCTTTAAAACTTACATTTCCAAGGTGTTGAAAATCGAATTCGAGACCAGCATAAATTGATTTATAAACCTTTCTCAAAACGCGTTCCTTTATTTGAACTTGAAAGGCATCAACGCGGGCTAATTTTTGGTTGGGAGTTGTTGGACCAATTCCATAGTAATAAAGTGGAAAACTTTGAAATTTTAATTTACCTAAGAAAAACCATTCATTTTTATCGCTGTATAAAGCATGCTCAAAAAATCCTCCAAACTGATTTTCTAAGGTGTAAAAAACAAAGGCATTAATTTCACTTAAACGGTTTGTTGTATCTCCTTTAGCATAACGAACGTACAAACTGCTTAAACCTAATTCTATGTTTGTTTCAGGAGAATAAGCCAAAACAGGATACATCATGAATTGTGGTTTTGATATATCTGTTGTGTCATTAATGATTTTTTGAATGTATCTTTTGGGAAAAGTCCTTAACTGTGCCCAAGAATTAAGGCAAAGGAATCCAACTAATATGGCAGATACAATTCGAAATTTCATTTTGTTTTTAAAATTAAAAACCCTATTTAAACGAATTAAATAGGGTTTTGTTCTTTTTTATTTTTCTTAAGCTTTTGCTAAGGAATCTTTTAAGTGGTTGATTACAATAATATCATAAGCATCCACTTTATTTAATTCTACTAGGTACCAAGAAGCCCAATCTAACACATTAATTAAATGTAAAGAGCGTTCAATTAATGAATTTCCTTTAGATTCTAATTCGTAAATGTGTTGTGTTCTTTTTTCTAATATTTCTTTCGTTAAATCGAAACGCATTTTGTTTCTTGGATTCACATCGTCCGTCTTTAAGAAAATAACTGCGAAATTATCGCTTCCGCCTCCCCACCCAACTAATTCGTTGTGATTCATTTCAGGAATAGCTAAACTCCATCCTAAAAATTTACTGTTTTCATTCAATTGCTGACGAGCTCTAACTGCTACTCCTTCATAAATTGATTCTGAATAAATTACACCAACTTTTCCGAATAAAAATTGTGCAATTTTTTTACCCTCCTCTTTATTTCTATCTAGGTTAGCAGTAATTAAATCTCTACCTTTTTGCATATCTTCAAGCGCTTTTCCTGAAATCATACCAAGAGATTGGAAAATATGCAACAGTTGAACCAATGAAAAAGCAATTGCTGCGCGAGGCTGATTTCCTCCAGGTACTATTATTATGTCATAATTGTTTTCCTTACAAAAAGCTTGAAGTGTACCACCGGATGAGATTCCAACTATATGTGCATTTTTTTCTTTGGCAATTTTTACTGCAGAAATAGTTTCTTCTGTATTTCCTGAATATGATGATGCAATCACTAATGTGTTTTGTGACACAAAAGCCGGTAATATATAATCTTGGCAAAGTGTAATTGGTAATTGGATTTCATTTTGAATCCATTGAGAAATAAGTTTCCCTCCAATTCCTGATCCCCCCATTCCACAAATCACGATGTTTTGTATTGTTGTACTTGGTTTTTGTAGTTTGCTATTGTTTGCAATTTCAATTGCTTCAGTAATATTTGCTGTAAAAGCTTCAATTAATTTTTCCATTTTGTTTTTTTTAAGCAACAAAAATAAGCATTGTTTGTTAGATGTAAACAAAAATTAATAATTTTTTAAAATTAATTTGTATATTTAAAAATAATTGCTATTTTTGTATTTGTCAAATTGACACTAAGTATTATTTATTTTATGTTTAACTAAAAAAAAAAATTATGAAAAAAATTTTTACTCTTATTGCTTCTGTATTAATCGGAAGTATTGGGTTTTCTCAATCGATTGGTATCGTTGGGGCGTTTAATGGTTGGGGTAACGACGTAGTTATGGCAACTCAAGATTCTGAAACCTATACTGCAGAAGCAGTGGTTATTGGTGCTGACGGTGGGTTAAAGTTTCGTCAAGATGCTGATTGGGGTACAAACTGGGGTGGTGATGCTTTTCCTTCAGGAATCGCTACATTAAATGGTGGTGATATTATGGCTGTTGCAGGTACGTACGATGTAATGTTTAACCTATCAACATTAGAATATTCATTTACACCTGCTCAAACAAGTTTTGATGCTGTTGCCATTGGTGGTGTTTTGCCTTCAGGAATGACAGCTGATTTGCTAACAACAGATGGAGAAACATATACAAAAAAGAACCAAGGTTTTCTTGCTAATGGTGCTACTTTTGTTGTGAATGGAACGACAGTTCTTGGTGGTTCAGGTGAGTTATTTGGAAACGCAACTGCTGGAGCTTCTCAAATTCCATTAACAAGAGGTTACTATAACATCACATTTACAAAAAGTACAGGTGCTTATGATTTTGAGGAAGTAAACGTTGGAATTATCGGTTCTGCAATCCCTCCTTATGACTGGTCAGCTGACGTTAACATGGTTTCTACAGATAGAGGTATTACTTTCAAAATGAGTCAATATGCTGTATTAGATGGTTTATTTAAATTTAGAGTAAACGATGATTGGGGTTATAACTGGGGTGAAATCGTTGATGATGGAACAGAAATCGATACTGCTACAGTAGGTTCTCCAGATATCGCAATTACAGCTGGTACTTATGATATCTCTTTCAATCGTTACACAGGAATCTTTTGTGTTAGTCCAACAGCTTGTACAATCGAAGAAGGTTTTCCTGCTGGAGTTGGTGTAAATGAATTAGAGGCTACATTTATCGTACTTGCTAATCCTAACCCAACAGAGTCTGTAATTACATTTGATGTTAAATCTTCAGATTTCGAAATCACAATTGCTGATCTTACTGGTAAAGTTGTTAAAACTTCCAAAAATGCTGATGTTAATGTTTCTGACCTAAACAGCGGAACATACATCTACTCAATTTCTTCAGAGGGCAAAATTGCTACTGGAAAAATAATCAAAAAATAAATAATATAACGAAAGAGACTTGGAGAAATCTGAGTCTCTTTTTATTTAAAGCAATTATTATGAAAAAATTATCATTTCTACTGTTTCTTGTTCTACCTTCTTTTTTTAAGGCTCAAGTTGTTCAGGTTTCGCCATCATTTCCAACAATAGATGACCAAGTAACAATTACATTTGATGCAAGTCAAGGTAATGGTGCTTTAATTGGTGCTACGCAAGTGTATGCTCATACTGGAGTAATAACTTCTGCAAGTACATCGCCGACAAATTGGCAATTCACACAAGGAACTTGGGGGACAGCAGACGCTTCAGTAGCAATGACAAATTTGGGTAATAACAAGCATTCTATTACCTTTAACATTTCTGACTTTTATGGTTTCCCTGGGGGAACAACAGTTTTAGATTTAGCTTTTGTATTTAGAAATGCGACTGGAACAACAGTTGGCAGAAGTGCTGATGGTAGCGATATTTATTATCCAGTTTTCCCAAATAATGGCGAATTATTTGCCGCAATTTTTGACCCAAGTGATGCAGTTTTAGTAAATGAAGGTGATCAATTTGCCATTCATGCTGAATCAAATATTAATGCAACTCTTACCTTGTTTGACAATGGCACACAAATAAACCAAACAACAAATTCTACCACTATCGACTACAACATTACCGCTGGAGCATCAGGAAATCATCTTGTTGAATTAGTAGCGGAAAATGGAACTTTCACTAAGCGTGATACAATTTACTACACAGTAAACCCTCCTGTTCAGGTCTTAAATCCACCTGCGGGAACTAAAAATGGAATTAATTATATTTCGGAGTCAAGCGTGATTTTACAATTATTTGCCCCTGAAAAAGAAAATATATATGTTATCGGCGATTTTAATAATTGGTTGGTTGATGCTAATTATCAGATGAATCGCGGAACAGACAACGCAACATGGTGGATAGAAATTTCAAATCTGACACCTAATCACAAATATGGTTATCAATATTTTATTGATGGTTCATTAAAAATCGCAGATCCATTGAGCACCTTGATTCTAGACCCAAATAACGATGGTTCTATTTCAGCACTAATTTACCCCGATAGATTGCCTTATCCAGCAGGAAAAACTACTGGTTTTGTTACCGTTATTCAGCCAGGAGCTCCAGCTTTCAATTGGCAGCATGATAATTTTGTTGCACCAGCAAATAAAGATCTAATCATCTATGAATTACTAGTTCGTGATTTCGTTGCAAGACATGACTATTTAACAATCATTGATACCTTGGATTATTTAGAACGATTGGGGATTAATGCCATCGAACTAATGCCAATTGGTGAATTTGAAAACAATGAGAGCTGGGGCTACAACCCTTCTTTTCATATGGCTTTAGATAAGTATTATGGGACACCTGAACATTTTAAAATGTTTGTTGATGCGTGTCATGCAAGAGGTATTGCGGTTATTTTGGATATTGCATTAAATCATACTTTTGGTCAAAGTCCGATGGTAAACATGTACTGGGATGCTGCAAACAACAGAACAGCTGCAAATAATCCATGGTTTAATGCAATTTGCCCTCATGAGCCATTTTGTTGGGGATATGATATGAATCATGAAGCCCAAGCGACAAAAGATTACATTGATAGAGTAAATCAATTTTGGTTAGATGAATATCATTTAGATGGTTTCAGATTTGATTATACAAAAGGTTTTGTAAACAATGCAAACGGTTACAGCGATACACGTATAAATTTATTAAAAAGAATGGCTGATGTAATTTGGTCAAACCACCCAGATGCCTATATTATTTTGGAACATTGGGCGGATAACAATGAAGAAATTCAATTGTCAGACTACGGAATGATGATGTGGGGAAATGTAACTCATGCCTATAGCGAAGCTAATATGGGATATGTTTCTACATCAAATTTGAGTTCAGGAGTTCATACTAGCAGAGGTTGGAGTGACCCACACTTAATTTCTTACGCTGAAAGTCACGATGAAGAAAGAATGATGTTTAAAAATTTGGAATATGGAAATAGTACCAATCCAAATCATGATGCTAAAAATTTATACGTTGCCTTGGAGCGTGCACAAGCTTCTGCTGTTATTTTGTTAACAACTCCAGGTCCAAAAATGATTTGGCAGTTTGGCGAATTAGGATATGACATTTCAATTGACGATCCATGCCGAGTTTGCAACAAGCCAATTCTTTGGAATTACCAACAAAATGCGAATAGAAAGCAGTTGTACGATGTATATGCTGCAACTTTAAATTTAAGAAAAACGTACCCAACATTTCAAACTTTAGATTTTCAATATTCTTTAACAGGTGCGGTGAAACGTTTAAATTTGAATCATGCTTCTATGGATGCTGTGGTGTTGACAAACTTTGATGTACAAAATCAGAATGCGACACCAAACTTTCAAAGTACAGGTTGGTGGTACGAATATTTTACTGGTGACAGTATTAATGTTACAAATACGAATGCGACCTTACAATTGTCGCCAGGAGAATACCGAATCTATACGGACGTTCGAATTAACCAGCCAGAAATTATTGAAACAACCATTTATGATGAGTTAGTTAAAGAAGAATTTGAACTAAATATTTTCCCTAATCCTACTAGTGATGTATTAATTATAAATTTCAAGGCTGAGGAAATATCCAAATTAGATTACATTATTATTAACGAGAAAGGTCAAGTTGTGATGGAGATTTCCGAAAAAAATGCTGTTAAAGGCGATAATTATCAGGAAATTGAAATTTCTAAATTAGATAAGGGTGTTTATCATTTGCTAATTAAATCAAAGAGCGGATATTCTAACAAAGAGTTTTTGAAAATGTAAGTGAATGTTAAAATTCTCCAAAATATTATTACTACTAATCTTACTCTCAGAGAGAGTATTTAGTCAAAATTTTGGAGATTTTGCATCCGCTATTTATTTAAGAAATTGTAATACAACAACATTTTATAACACAACTGGTTCTGGAGCTAATTGCATCAACCAAACTTGTGCGACCGTTTTTAATGGAACTAATTTTGGTTCTTTTAATCAAAATTCAAACAGATTTCAAATCCGTGGAGGCGAGATTAAAACCTGGAAGAATGGAGGGGGGAACGTTTGCAGTGCGCGCTTGAATTATACAGTTTATACAACAGGAGCAAGACCAGGTAGCCCTGTTTTTACAACGATTAATTTACCTTTCAAATGTGGCTGTAGTGCAGGAACATTTGCAGATGGATTGGGACCATGTGGAGGTAATGATCAAAAATGGAGTACAGAAAGTGCTGGCCCTATTGACTTAACCAATCGAGCACCAGGAAATTACACGATTGAAATTTATTACGATTATACAGGGGATGATAATAGTTCTACTCTTTGTCGTGATACAAAGTATATTAATAATGGAGGTAATCCAACAAATTATACGGCAACTTTTTCTGTAGTAGCATCAGGTGGTGCATGTATAATGCTGCCAATAGAATTATCAAATTTTACTGTCAATTGTTACGATGAGGACGTCAAAATAGCTTGGACAACATTATCTGAGACGAGAAACGACTATTTTGTTGTGGAAAAATCATTCGACGGTGTTTATTGGCAGGATGTTCAAAAAATTATAGGACAAGGGAATTCAAGCCATGAAAATAATTACACCATTTCTGATTCTAAAAGTTTTGTTGATTGTTATTACCGCTTAAAACAAGTTGATTTTGATGGAAAAGTGAGCCTTTTTGATGCCTCGAAATTGGAATGTTACGAAGATAATTCTAGTTTTTTTGAAGTTATTCCAAATCCAAATGACGGAAGTAAATTTGAGGTCTATATAAAGGAAAAAAATAGAAAAAACTCTACAAGCTTGAATTTATATGACTCAGCTGGAAAATTGATTTTTAATCAAGAAATCGAAGTCAACAGTGGAATTAATAAATATGAATTAAATGAAAATTTAAGTCCTGGTTTTTATTTCGTAGAAATACTCAATAATGATTCGTATCAAAGAACAAAGAAAGTAGTAGTATACTAATTCATTCTTAAAAATAAAGATTGGAGGAAATATAACATCCAAGAAAAACTTTTAATTATTATTCCTCATAAAAATCTCAATCAACACATTCGGGGGAATTACTTTATTTGGGAATTCATGCATTTTTGTTAACACTTCCTCTACTGCTAAAAAATTAAGTCCCATATTTATTGCGACCTCTTTTACTTGATTTAACTCCTTTTCAGAAATTTCATGGTCAATATTCATTATTAGAATCAGACGTTGCAATTGCAGAATCCTATTAAATTCATCTATTGGAGGAGTAAACTCAATGTATTCATCAAATATTTTATCAAAATCTTTGGATTCAATCCCCAGTTGATTTGCAATTGCTCCTAAAAACTGATATTCAATTTCTCTAACATCCTTATCGACACGTGCTAGTTTAACTAACTCCGATAAAAGACTTAATTTTTCAACTTTATTTGAATCCATGAAATTATTTTCAATGAAAAAGGTATCTTTTTTACTTACTTAGCAGGTAATATTTTTGCTCTCACCTCTCCAAATCCAACTCTAACTCCATCTTTTTCACAATAACCACGCATAATTACGGAGTCATGGTCTTGAATAAATTTACGCTCGGTTCCATCTGACATTTTAAGAGGTTTCGTTCCTTTCCAAGCCAATTCAAGCATTGAACCATAAGAATCAGGAGTTGGACCAGAAATTGTTCCCGACCCCATTAAATCGCCACAACGCACATTACATCCATTCACCGTGTGATGAGCCAATTGTTGCGCCATATTCCAATACATATATTTCAAATTTGATTTGCAAATCAAATTCTCGTCTCCATTTTCAGGCTGAATAAAAACCTGTAAATTAATATCGTAAGATTTGTCACCGTCAAACTCCAAATATGATAACTCGTGATGTTCTTGCTTTGGACCTTCGCACTTAAATGTTTGAAGCGCATCCATAGTTACAATCCACGGAGAAATACTTGAAGCAAAGTTTTTGGATAAAAATGGCCCAAGTGGAACGTATTCCCAGGTTTGAATATCTCTAGCCGACCAATCATTGAATAAACACACTCCAAAAATAAAATCTTCAGCTTCATTTGGAGAAATTGAATCACCTAATGGTTTTCCATCGAAGGTAATGAATGCTGTTTCTAACTCAAAATCAAGATTTCTACAAGGCGCATAAATTGGATTTTCATCCGGATTTGGTTTAATTTGCCCTTTTGGTCTGTAAATATCTTGTCCTGATAGAATTACTGAACTTGCTCTCCCATGGTACCCAACTGGAATCCATAACCAATTTGGCAGCAAGGCATTGTTTGGATCACGAAACATGGTTCCAACGTTTGTAGCATGTTCACGAGAAGAATAAAAATCTGTATAATCACCAATTTGGACAGGCATACACATAATAGTTTGATCCACTGGAATCAAAACCTGAGCAACATGGTGTTCATTTTTTTGTAAATCCAAGAAATTTTTGTCTAATAATTTTGAAATACGATTACGTAAATCGCGAGTTCCCTTTTTTCCTTTTTTCATCAATGAATTAAGGTACTGGTTATCGAAATCACTTATTTCAAAAGGCAAATTCTCTAAGTAACCCAAAACAAATAATGTTTTTAAGTCCAAGACAAAATTACCTATCCTCACTCCTACTCTTTCTTCAATCTGAGCAGTTTTAAAAATACCAAAAGGTAAGTTTTGAATTGGAAAATCAGAATTCTGAGGAACTTCTACCCAAGAAGTAAGTGAAGGATTATTTGCCGAAATCATAATGTTTTTTTTTACAAAGGTAGGAAAAAAGAGGTAATTATCGTAGAGCTCAAAAATTATTTTGAACGAACTAAATCGTTAAAGCAATTTAAATAAATTTCTTTTACTGCATCAACTGAATATTTTTCAACAACAGTTTTCCTTCCTTGATCACCAATTGTTTTTCTTAACGCTTTGTTTTCAATGAGTAAACTAAGTTTTTCAATCCATTCCTCTTCATTTTTCGCTAAGAAACCGTTTTCTCCATCTTGAATAATTTCTGTATTTACACCTACTGGCGACATGATGGTCGCAATACCAAGCGCCATATACTGTAAGCCTTTTAATCCGCATTTCCCCTTAGACCATTCATCATCTGGAAGTGGCATAATTCCAATATCAATTACACCTAAATCATCAAGTTCACTTTCCTTTTTCCACGGAAGCCCCTTAACTCCTAATTCTTCATTTACATAATTACCGTCACCAACAACTCGAATATCAATTAAATCATTGTACCTAGCTTTTATTTTCTTCAAGGCTGAAACAGCATAATTAAAGTGTTGAATTGTGGTAACACTGCCACTCCAACCAATTACAACTTTATTTGTCTCGGACTTAATTGTTGGTTTATACAAATTTGTTTCAATAGTTGTAGGAACAATTATTACATGAGGATTGATGTTTTTAGCAAAATCAGCTAAATATTGGTTTCCTGCAAATACTAAATTGGATATTTTTATTAACTCCTTTGTTTTATTTGGATTTTTTAGAAACACGAATTTTTTATTAGCTTCAGAAACATTTTGCAACCAAATTGAATCATCAAAATCAAAGATCATCTTTGCCCTTTTTGCAAAAAATCTTTCAAAATAAGTTGTTCCCAAAACAAAGGCTTCCCTCTGCACAAAACAAAGGTCTACATTTTTTTCTTTAAAAGTTAATTTCAATAATTTGAAATAAAACTTCAGCACTAAAATGGCTTTTTTTAAAAAATTCCCATTAGAATAAAACACCTTGTCATCTTTAGCCTCTATGATATAAAAATGTTTGCAATTGAATCCATTATCATTAAGATAATTGATGTATTGTTCAAATCTAAATCTTTGTGTTGGAGATCTATCTGGGCGATGGATACACAAAAATAAAACGTTTTTTTTACCCTCTATTTTTTCCATATTGGAGGTAAATTTTCTTCAATTTCTATTTCGCCAAAATAACTGCTTTCTCTAGAACCCACCAAATCTACCCACTTGGCCATTTTTTCAACACCCTCCTTTAACTTAATGAATTTAGTTTCATCTAAAGAAAAAACCTTTTTTGCTTTACTATGATCCGAATACGCGTGTAAAACTTCATTTCTTGCAGGTTGATAACTTATTTCCTGTCTTAAATTCATAACCTCCATCACTGTTGTTGCCAATTCATTGACTGTGTAATCGATATCTCCGCCAATATTGAAAATTTGATTGTATGCATCTGGAATATTTACAGAATTAGCGATATGTGGTGCAACATCATCAATATAGCTAAAGGCACGGGTTTGAGATCCATCACCAAAAATGGTTAGGGATTTTCCTTGTAGCAACTGATTCATGAAAATCCCGATTACATTCCTGTATCTATCGCCAATATTTTGGTACTCACCATATACGTTATGAGGTCTAAAAACTACATAGTTCAGTCCAAACATTTCGTGCGCTGTTTTTAAATCCATTTCTACAGCAAATTTTGCAACACCGTAAGGATCCTCTGGCATAGGGGTCAAATCTTCCCTCATTGGCAATTGACCTTCACCATATACTGCTATTGAAGAAGTAAATACAAAGCACTTAATTTTATGTAAAATTGATTGGTTAATTAAATTTATACTCCCTATTAAGTTGTTTTCATAATTAAATCTTCGAATAAAATGACTTAATCCTTCCGCTGCGTATGCAGCAAGATGATACACATAATCAAATTTATGCTCCTCAAATAATTTTTCAACCAAAGAATTATCACAAATTGAACCCTTAATAAAAATAGCTTTAGCATTTACGTTTTCTTCAAAACCTCCACTTAAGTCATCTAAAACAACTACAGTATGCCCCAGATCAACTAAATGATTTGTTACATGAGCACCAATAAATCCTGCACCACCTGTTACTAAACTTGTAATTTTCATTTTTTCCAATTTTCTAAAACTTTTTTTATCCCTTCCTCTAAACTTAACAAATCTCTGTTAAGTACCTGTTTCATCTTTGTAATATCAGGCTGTCTTCTGGTCATATCTCCTTCCGGCAAAGGCGGTAAGTTAATAATTTTTGATTTTGATCCTGTTAATTGAATAATGGTTTCAGCTAGTTCCTTTATAGTTGAGATTTTATCATTTCCAATGTTAAAAATATCATTTGCAAAACGTTCATCTTCCATTGTTGCCAAACAAGCTTCAATATTGTCATCTATGTAACAAAAGGTTCTTGTTTGACTTCCATCGCCATAGATAGTAATGTCTTCATTTTTGAGTGCAGCTTGAACAAATTTGGACATCACAAAATCGGGACTTTGTTTTGGTCCAAATGTATTGAAAAAACGAAATATGGTGTATTTCAATCCGTATTCTTGAAAATAAGATTTAAAAAATGACTCTCCAATATTTTTCACAATTGCATAGGGCAAACGAGAGTTTAATGGAGTAGTTTCCTCATGTTGAGGTAAATGCACTGGTTCACCGTAAACTTCTGAAGACGATGAGAAGAAAACACGTTTCACATTTTGAAGTCGCGACAATTCCAAAACATTTTTAAAACCTTGGATATCTTCAAGTACCAACAAGGGGTTTGCTAAGGTTCTTTTCACCCCAACAACAGCAGCATAATGAAAAACATAATCAAATTTATATTTATCAAATATTGGTTCAAGGATTGAAAAATCATTGACATCTCCTTCAAAAAAAACACAATTTTCTTTTTGAGGTATATTGGCTTTAAGACCTGTCAAAAAATTATCAACTAAAACTACCGTGTTTTTTGGGTTTTCGAGCAGTTTATCGGCTAAAGAGCTTGGCACAAATCCGGCTCCACCAGTGATTAGTATGTTCATCTAAAAAAGCTAAATTTTACATTTAAAGGACGTAAAGATACAAAATTTTATTAAGACTCTAAGAGTTTATTTAATGCTTTTTTAAATTCATCGTAATTTTTTTCAAAACCGCGATAAGAAATCCCCGCTCTCCTGCACCTTGCAATCAATGTTGATTTTTCTTGCTCAAAAAAAGATTTAATAAGGGGAATCGCTTTTAAAGCCTCCTGCTCACTAAAGTTCTCAACAACAACACCAACATTTTCTTTTTCAGCGACTTTATCGTCCTCAGAAATGCCATTGCACACAATATAAGGAATTCCACAGCACAAAAATTCGCCTGTTTTTATAGGTGAACGATATCTTTGAGCAGGGGTTGGAGGGATCCCATTTATGCCAAAATCAGCGGCAGACAAATATTTAGGCATATCATCATAGGCAATTTGACCAAGGAAATAATTCTCTTCTGAAATGGAATTTTTTCGCAATTGATTCTTTATTTTTTTGTTATCCGAAAAACTTAATATGATGAAAAAAGTATTTTCAATATGTTTGGAAATAAAGCTATAAAGTTGAATTATTTCTTCATCGTAATACAAATCACCAAATTTACCTGGATAAATAAAAACCTTTTTGTCTTCTGAAATATTTAACTTCTGTCTGATTTCATTCCTATCTTTCTTTGAAAAATAAAATTTTGATTCATCAACAACACTCGTAATTTTAAAATAAAAAGCCTTATTCTTTTGTTTTTTCAAGGTTTCAATCATTGCATCTGTTCCAGTACTTATTACTTTGGCAAATCTTGTGGCCTTATTTTCTAAAAATCTCGCAATTTTATATTGTTTACTTTCTTTTTCCCAAATTTTAGCCTCTATTGCAAATTCACTATGAGGTTCATATTGATAAAGGTATAAATTAAATCTTAAAAAAACAGAATAAAGATAGCACATTGAACCGGCGATTGAATCGAGAGAACACAAGCTGTAATACCCTTTAAACCTCAATTTCAATAAGGCAAAAAAGCCAAAAAACAAGTCAATTAATTTGTTTTTAAATGAAGCTCCAACATTTCTTTTTAATTTAATCCAAATTAAATTATTTTCCTTAAAAAATTGTTGGTAAGTGGCCAACTTTTCTCTATTTATTTCTTCTAAATTATCTTCATGAGAAACAATTGCAATTTGATAATCACTATTCTCCTCTTTCAGCAGTTCCTTGATGTACAACAAAATATTTGATTCAATAAGTGGATCAAATACACTATTATAGAAATAAAAAATAATTTTATTTTTTTTCATGTACTTTTTTAAATTCGTTTTTTTAAAACATTTATCAACTGCGGCGGATATTTAAGAATAGATTTCAAAATAAATTTCAAAGCCCTTAACTTATTTCCTCCATTTACCCACCAGCTGCCAGCCAAAATCAAATACATATTGGAAAAACATTTTTGCTTGAACCAGAAACTTTCAAACAACTTATTATTTGCAGCTTTTTTATAAAGAATCAAAAAATCTTTTTCCATAACAGAAATGTTTTTACTCATACTCCCTTCCAAGACTCTATAATTCCATAAATATTCATCAATATGATAACCCTCACTTAGCTTAGCCAACTGAATTGTAAAATCTTGATCAGCGGCAGTAGAAAGTTCCAAATCAAATTTTACATTTGCAAGAATTTTTTTTCTTATAAGGAGATTACTGCATGGTCCGGGAATAACTTCACCGTTCCATAACAACAAATTTTCGAATAAATTTTCATTTTTGCCCTTGGGAGCTTTTCTCAAAACCTTAGATTTATCATTAATTTCATACATATTGGAAAAAACCCAATCAAATTCTTTGTTCTCCATCAAAAAAGAGACTTTTTTATTTAAATTTTCAGGCAACCAAGTATCATCTGAATCCAATAAGGCAATAAACTCACCATTCGAAATAGAAATCCCAAAATTTCTAGTATCAGAAACACCAGTATTAATTTTATTAAAAATCCTTATTCTTTCATCGTTTTTAGATAAGGACTCCAAAAGACTCCAGGAATCATCTGTACTACCATCATTTATGGCAATAATTTCAAAGTCATCAAATGTTTGATTTAAAACAGAATTAATTGTTTCCACAATCCATCTAGTGGCATTATATACTGGGATAATTATTGAAACCTTTGCTACTTCCATTACACAAAATTAAAAATTCGGCAAATTCTTTAAATTATTACTAAATTTGTTTTTTTATAAAAATAAATGTCAAATTTAATAAAATCTACCTCAATATACACAATCGTTGGTTTTTTACCTTTGGCATTTGGTTTTTTTATTTCCCCGGTTTACACTTTCTTTTTGACAACTGAAGACAACGGAATAATTAATTTATTTACATTAATTTGCGGGATTTTTCTTAATTTTTTTGTGTTCGGTATTGATGGAGTATTTGCCGTAAAACATTTTGAGGTAATTAAAAATAAGGCGGAAGAAAAGAGATTAATTAGAAATTCTTTTACTTCTATTCTTTTAATTGGATCTTTAAATTCAGTTTTACTAACAATTTTATCCTATTTACTTTTACCACTTATATTAAACCCGAAAACAAATTTCCCCTTTTATCCAAATATTATTTTTATAATTATCTTTAGTTTTTCACAGATAATTTGGAATTTTTATTTGAGCTATTTACGAAACAAGGAGAAGATAAGGAAATTTGCTTTGTTTTCAATTTCACTCTTTTCGCTCACTGTGATTTTGAGTTTACTTTTAGTGGTATATTTCAAATTGGGTAATTTTGGAGCCCTTTTTTCTAGAACTTTATCTATTTTTATTCTTGTTATTTTCATTTTAATTGATATGAGAAATTTTATTTGTTTTAAAATAAATTACAAGATGTTAAAGGCCCATTTAATACTGGGTGTTCCAATTTGTATTTATTTAATTTTAGGGCAATTCAATTACAGCTTAGATCGCATATTAATTGAAAAATATTTTACATTAAATGAATTGGGTATTTATGGACTTGCACTTCTAATTGCCTCAACTAGTGAGATTTGGATTACTGCAATTTCAAATGCTACATCGCCAACAATATATAAATTATTAAATGCTGACCTTAAAGAAGGTACTTCCAAGTTAAGGGAAATTTTTAGAATGCAAATTATTAGTGTAATATTTTTAGTATGCGTAATAATTTCTTTATCTCCTATGTTTTACAAATTGGCTATTCACCGGGATTATCATATCGGTCTTATGCTAATCCCTGCACTAGCCTTTGGTTTCATCGGAAGGGCATTGTATGTGATCTATGTTCCTTTCATTTTTGTAAAAAACAAAACGAAGTATCTCCCTATAATAAATGGGATAACATTAGTTATTTCCTTTGTAATTTCAATTATTTTTTTGCCGTATTTTGGATTTTCTGGAATATTAATATCTTTCACATGCACCAAATTTATTCAGCTTCCAATTGTTTATTATTTTTCTCAAAAATGTGAAAAATTTGACTTCCAATTAAAAATTGAATACCTATTAATTCTTTTTATTTTACTAACAATACTATCAATTTATTGGACAAAACAACTACCCCCTGCCTATTCTTTCCAAATTCCATTGATATTTTTTATTTT
>JBIKSI010000242.1:0-2603 GCA_044348665.1 Crocinitomicaceae bacterium | reverse complement strand
TACCACTGTGGAGATAACAATATGAAATTAGGCTCTAGACCTTCTAATGGGTCTGGTGGCGCATCTGGGTCAGGTCAATCTCATATGGGGGTTAGATTTGTAAATAATACAGGCTCCTCTATAGAAAGTATCCGAATATCATTTACAGCCTATCAGTTTTCAACTGCAGAAAATGTAGGTACTGGAGGTGCAAATCCAAATTCATTAACTTTTTCATACAGAATAAGTAGTTCTGCAATAACGGATTTAACAAGCGGTTCCTATACTTCTCTATCAGCGTTAAATTATACTGCTCCAAATAATCAAACATCTGGCACTGGTTCTTCTAATCAAATCGCAAAACATCTTTGTAATGTTTCAGAATTTAAAACCCTATGTGTTGACGTTGCGATTCCGAATGGCCATGAATTAATGTTAAGATGGTCTGATTTGAACAACACAAATAATGATCATCATTTAGGAATTGATGATGTACAAGTGGGGTTTTCAACTAGTCAAAATAATTGTTCTGTGCTATTGCCAGTTGATTTTGAGAATTTTGAGGCAAGTTGTTCTGCTAACAAATTGAATTTAAAATGGGAAACAACTTCTGAGCGAAATAATGATTATTTTTTACTTGAAGGTTCAAAAGATGGTTTTTCTTTTGAAGAAATTCAGAAAGTAAAAGGAATGGGTAATTCTTCTCAATTAACTGTTTATTCTGAAGAATTAGAAAATAGTTCTTATGAGTATTTAAGGCTAAAGCAAGTTGATTTTGATGGAGTTGTTTCTGAACTTCAAACCATAGAGTCTCCATGCCATGATGATTCAAAAATACAGTTCTATCCGAATCCGATAAAAGATATATTGACCATTGACAACCTGGATCTTGATTCTCAATTGATAATTCGGGACAGTTTTGGGAAATTAATTTATTGCGAAAGGGTTAGCATGACGAAATTACTTATTGATTTTACTAACTATGCAAATGGATTTTATTTTCTTGAAATTTCTAAAAACAATAGCTTGGAGGTTGAAAAGTTAATAAAGCAGAATTAATTTTTCAATTGCAATAATTTAGCTTTTATTCCTTCCAGCCTTGAAATAATTGCTTCTTTTTCATTTGTTTTTCCATCAGATAAATCATTTGATTCAGATTTCTTGCTTGCTTTCAATGATTTTTTTGCTCCATCCAGAGTAAAACCTTCAATTTTTACCAAATGATAAATCTTGTTAAAATTTTCAATATCTTTAACTGTGTAAAGTCGATTACCTTTAGCTGATTTTTTAGAAGCCTCGAACTTGAATTCCTTCTCCCAAAACCTTATTAATGAGGTGTTTATGTTGAAAATTTGTGCAACTTCACCAATCGAATAATAGAGTTTTTTTAAAGATTTGATGTCGATTTGAGTCAAAATTCAATTTTTTATTTCGTGAAATTAATACTATTTTTGCAATCTCAATGGAAAAAACGTTTAAATATTATTTAATTTTTGCTTTACTGCTGTTTTCTTTTAGCACGCAAATAAACGCACAAACTGAAAATGATTCTTTGGCGAAAATTTCTGATACATTGAAGTTAAGTGCTTCCAAAGATTCTACTTTCGTTCCCTATCAAAATAGTCAACAAGTTGATAACATTATCAATTACGCCAAAAAATTCCTAGGTACTCCTTACCGATATTCAGGAACTACCCCATCTGGTTTTGACTGTTCAGGTTTTATTTCATATATTTTCGGAAATTTTGGATTTAGCTTAACACGTTCTAGTTATGGAATGGCTGAATATGGAAAAACTGTTAAGTTAGATGAAATTAGACCGGGTGATTTGATGTTTTTTAAAGGAAGTAGCACTAAATCTACACGCGTTGGTCACGTCGCTATGGTTGTTGAAGTTACACCAGATGCAATCAAATTCATTCACTCTTCCACCTCAAGAGGAGTTGTTATTGATAATTTCAAAACAAGTAAATACTATATTCCAAGATACGTTACAACTAAACGTTTGGATTATGGAATTACTGACGATAAAAAAACAGAAGAGAAGAAAACAGAAGAGAAGAAATAGTTATTCATTAATTTTCCATTCCTCTACCAACACTTTGCTCCAAAATTCAGGTAACTCAATCTCTACTTTCACGCTTTCAATTGTAAATGGATGTTTAAATTCTAATGATTTAGCATGTAAAAACAATTTGTCAATCTCAAATTTCTCGATAAACATGTGATTGTGGTGACGATTTCCATATTTTGGGTCGCCAATGATTGGATGCGCAATTTTGTTCGCATGAATACGTAATTGATGCATACGGCCAGTTTTTGGTGTAAATTCAACTAAACTATAACGAGAAGTTTCATAAGGTGCTACTGGAATCGCTAATTCAATGTGCTTCAAGCATCTAAAATGAGTTTCTGCTTCTTTATAATTACCACGCTCATTTTTTACGGGTGAATCAATTATTCCACTTTCAGCTACATGTCCTCTAAGTAAAGCCAAGTATTTCTTTTCAATTTTATTCTCTTCAAAAGACCGTTGCAAAAGTATTAAAAACGAAAACTTGTGATTTTCTGATTTGATTTTTTCAAAATTTTGGTCTAAATTTTTATAATTTCTTCAATTTTTG
>JBIKSI010000131.1:0-9317 GCA_044348665.1 Crocinitomicaceae bacterium | reverse complement strand
TATTGCCTAAAAATTATCCTTTCAAAAATTTTGAGTATTCACCAAAATTATTTTTCTAATAGGAAATACTCAAATCTAGTTCAAATTAGGGTCTGACTTTTTCAGCAGACCCTAATTATTATTCATTTGGAACTCAGGGTTTTGATAATTTAAGACAGATTTTAATGATTAAAACGGACTCCTTGGGGGATACCACTTTAACAAAAAGGTTTAATAATAACGGACAAACTGTTTTTTGCAGAGATGCATTAATTTTTGGAGATAGAATATTTATTATAGGTTCAATTAGAGATACATTTACAACTAGCATTTCGGATCTTCTTTTAATCTCCTTTGATTTAGATTTTAATTTGAATTGGTTACAACGTTTTGGTGGTTCTAATTTTGACAATGGAATTGATATAAAGGTGAGTCATGATAATAAGTTGATTTTGGCAGGAAGTAGAACACCTGAAGGCAATAATCAGAATCCAAATTTTTATTTTTTGAAAGTAGATTTGGAAGGAAATGTACTTTGGGAAAAAAGTTTTGGGGTAGACAATGCAACAAATTACTGTGAGGCTTTTTCTGTTTGTTTGACCTCAGATGGGGGTTATGCGCTTTCGGGTTATTCTTACAACTATTCTTATGAAGATGTTAATGGAAATATAGTTCATGATCATGGTGATTTTATGATTGTTAAAACAGACTCCTTGGGGAATGAGCAATGGCGTAAAGTCTATGGTACAACTAGGAATGAAAATCCCTTATTCGTGAAGGAATTACATGATAAAACACTTTTGCTTTCAGGTTCTTTTGAAAAGCCAAACTCTTTTGACATGATGGGTTATTTAGGAAAAATAAGATTGGATGGTACAGTGATATGGGAAAAAAACTTTGATATTTCAGACAACACTTTCTTTTATAATGAGATGTTAGAAAATTCGGATGGTACTCAAATAATGACAGGAATTATGGTTAATGACCAAAGTAGACCATTAGGAGCATTATTCAAATTTGATCCACTTGGCAATTTGTTATGGAAGCGTGCTTATCAAGAAAGCTCAATTTGTGACCAGTATATCTATGACATCATACCAAGCGAAAATGGAGGTTTTGTGTTTTGTGGTTCTGCGTGTGATGATGTTGCACAACGTGGCTGGGTGGTAAAAACGGATTGTTTTGGATGTGATAGTACTTTGTGTTATTTTGGAGAAACAGCTTGTGAGGTGTATGATTGCAGTTTACATCCCATCAATGCAAATTTTACACAAAGTCATTTAACAGTTCATTTAGAAGATCAGGAAGAAGTCTTTTTCCATAATTACTCACAAAATGCAACAAATATTTATTGGACCTTTGGAGACGGTACAAATGCATATACAGATTCGCTTGTGTCTCATCTATACAGTGAAGCAGGGGTCTATGAAGTGCAGGCAATAGTATATCATGGCACGTGCAGCGATACAATGACCAAAACAGTAGTTGTTACCTCTGATTTAGGCTATAATGAAAATACACTTTCAAAATTAATTTCTATTTATCCAAACCCAAACCAAGGAAATTTCACTTTAAAAAACAATACGAATAAGGCCGTAAACATTTTAATTATGGATGCTACTGGCAGAGAAGTTTATTCAAACAACACACAACTAACAAGTAATGAAATTAGTTTAAATCCAAATTTAAAAAATGGAATTTACTTTATTCGCCTATTCAATTCAGAATTTGGTTATCAAGAAAAAATTAGTGTGCAGAAATAATGAAGCGTTTATAAGCACTAGAACTTAGCCGAAGGTGGTCTCAGCGAAACTACTTTTGGTTCTTTTGGACAATGCAAAAGAAGGGAATTTTGAATTTTTAAGGTTCAGAATCAAAATTTTCCAAAATCACTTGTTAATCATTTCAAACAAAGCATTCAAATTTGGTGAAATAATCACTTCAATTCGTCTGTTTTTTGCTTTGTCTTTTGCATCCACTGGCTGAAATTCTGATCTTCCAGCTGCCATTAAAATTGATGGATTAATTTTCGAATTTTTTGTCATAATTTCAACGACAGAAGTTGCTCTTAAAACAGATAATTCCCAATTACTTTTTGGATGAGATGTTCCTTCCAATTTATCGGTGTCCGTGTGACCTTCCACAATAATTTCCAAATCTTTTTCCTTCTCAAGCACTTTTGCTAAGTCAACAATTGCCTTTTTCCCTTGTTCTTCTACAATGGTGCTACCTGATTGAAACAAAAGTTTCGCGTCCAAACTCACATAAATTTTTCCATTTTTTTCCACGACAGTTAAACCTTTATTGTCATAAGCTCTCAATGCCGATGCAACTTTTGTTTTCAGAGATTTAATTCCTTCATCTTTACGTTTTAATGCTTCTTCTAATTCCGTAACTTTTTGTTCGCGATCTACCAATAAATTCTGCTTTGCCTTCAGTTCTTTTTCAAGACCAGTCAAAACATCTTGTTTGCGTTGTAACTCTAAATTTTTGGCATCCAAATCATTCTGTAAAACTCCAGTTTGTTTGATGCGTGAATTTTTGTCTTGCTCCAGTTTTTTCTCTATTTCCAAGTTTTGAAGAATCAGTCTGTCGTATTGTGTTTGAACCAATTTTAATTTATCACTCAAACGTAAGGTGTCTTCCTTCAAATTTGAAATTTCATTTTGAATAGAAACTAATTTCCCTTCCAACTCTTTAGCCTTATCTTGATTGGTGATTGAGCTTTGTTTAAACTTTTCCAATTCTTCCGTACATGCTTTTTCACGCACGAGTAATTCGTTGTATTTTTTAGCGGGAACGCAGGCAACTGCAAGTAAAGTTGTTGTAATGAAAATAAAAAATAAACCTTTCATGATTTGAAATAAATTAATAAACACAAATTTCGCTTCAAATTCATTAGAATTTACAAAATAAACTTGAAGTTATAAACAAAACAAGGTTATTAAGCCAAAAATAGAAAATTGAAAAATAAATTGAAAAATCGCAGTAAATTCAACTTTAAAATCATTTAATTGAAGAAATTATTCTAACTTTGAAGGTTCAAATTTTTGTATGCGCAATTTAATTGCTTTTTTTAAAAGATTTCAGGTATTTTTAATGTTTGCATTGCTTCAAATTCTAGCATTGTACATCTATTTTTCATTTATGAGTTTCCCGAAAACACAGGTCTTGACAAGTACAAATGTGATTGTAGGTAATTTTTTTAGATACAAAAATGATTTTACCAAATTACTCAACCTTTCACGAACGAATACCAAACTTCAAAAAGAAAACATCAAGCTCAGAGAAAACTCTCCTTTTTCCCTCATAAAAATTGATAGAAATACCATAAAAATCGACGACACGCTTTACCATCAACAATACGAGTTTATTCCTGCAATAGTAATTAATTCAACTTTCGATAAACGAAATAACTTTTTCACACTAAACGCTGGAACCTTGCAAGGAATTAAACGTGGAATGGGCGTTTTTTCTGACGCAGGAGTAGTTGGTGTAATTCATCACGCAAGTAAGCATTTTTCCATTGTTGAATCAGTTTTGACTGAAAACATTAATTTGGATGTCATGATTGAAAAATCTGGAGCTTTTGGTTTATTGAAATGGGAAGGAACTCATGCTCGATTTGGTAAAATTTCTGGAATTTCCAACGATATTCGGGTGAAAAAATGGTCGAAAGTGGTGACTCGTGGAGCCTCAGGAGTATTTCCGTACGGCATTCCTGTTGGAAAAATATATAAAATTGGTTCCGTAGAAGGAAAACCACTGTGGGATGTAACGATCTTATTTTCGGAAGATTATCGAAAAATTCAACGTGTTTACGTGATAAAAAACATCTTACAAGAAGAACAGAATCAAATTGAATCACTCATTCCTGAGGACAAAGAAGAAGAATAATGCAGCTAATAAAATATTTATTTCAATTTATCGCGTATGTTTTAGCTCAAGCTTTGGTTTTCAACCAGCTGGAAATCGACTATGGAATTCAATTTATGATTTATCCGCTTTATATTTTGCTTTTACCATACGACTTAAACATTTTTCTCAGTATGTTAATTGCCTTTATTTTTGGTTTAAGTATTGATATTATTTCCAACACATTCGGATTACATGCCTCCTCAGCTCTATTAATTGCTTATTTACGCCCCTATTTTTTCAAAATGTTCGAAATTCGAGATGGCTACGACCCAGGAATGGAATTATCGACAAAAAATATGGAATTTCGCTGGATCTTGTCCGTTCATGGATTACTGCTTTTAATTCACCATTTTTGGTTTTTTCTAATTGAGATTTT
The DNA here is from genome assembly GCA_044348665.1 of Crocinitomicaceae bacterium. Taxonomy (GTDB): domain Bacteria; phylum Bacteroidota; class Bacteroidia; order Flavobacteriales_D; family Crocinitomicaceae; genus M2408. The sequence continues at coordinate 5,044 of JBIKSI010000131.1, read as the reverse complement.
CAAGTTTAATGAAATGTGGTTTGTTTTTCAAAAAACAATTCTTTCTATGCCAATTTCACTTGGGATTTGCCTTCTAATTCAATCCATATTTCTACGAAAATCTAAACAAAGATGAATTTTGATAACAGGAAATATGTAATTATTGTATTTATTGTTCTTGTTGGATTAATTTATGCATCCCGCTTATTTTACATGCAAGTAGTTGATGAAAGTTGGACTTTACGAGCACAAGAAATTGCTGAAAAAAGAAAATTAATCACCCCACCACGAGGAATTGTTTACGACCGAACAGGAAAAAAAATTGTGACCAATAAAACCTATTACAATTTGATGATGATTGAGGACGAAATCAAAAATTTTGATACGACCGCATTCGCAAAACTGATTGGTTGGTCTGAGCAGAAAGTGAAAAATCGTTTTTGGGAAATTCGCAAAGGTGAGGGAACATATTACAATAGAAATACCCGAAAACGAACTTCCAATTATCAAAAAATTCGTCCTTATCCCTTTGTAAAAGAATTAACCTTGGATGAAATGTCTCGCATTGCGCCTCACATCAAAAATTTCCCTGGTTTTTATGAAGAAATTACTTCCATGCGTTCTTATCCCTTTGCAAATGCAGCAAATATTTTGGGTTATGTAACTGAAGTAAATCAAGAGGAAATTGACGAAGATCGTTTTTATCGTTCGGGCGATAATATTGGCCGTGCGGGAATTGAACGATTTTACGAGCAAGAATTACGTGGACGAAAAGGAGTGCATTACATCGTAACTTCCGCCATGAATAACGCGATTGAATCCTATGCTGATGGAAAATACGATACGATTGCAAAACAAGGTCCAGCTCTAAAATTAGGCGTAGATATTGATTTACAAGCCTATGGCGAAAAATTATTGGTGAACAAAAGAGGTTGTATTGTTGCCATTGAACCAAAAACTGGAGAAATTTTAGCCTTGGTGTCCTCGCCAACTTTTGACCCAAATCTTTTTGTTGGTAAACGTAGTATTGCAGAAAATTATCCAAAATTGGTAAATGATCCTTCAAAACCATTGTATCCAAGACCTTTGGCGGCAGAATATCCTCCAGGTTCCATCTTCAAACTTTTGCAATCATTGATCGGATTACAAGAAGGCGTAATCACGGAAGAATCAGGTTTTCCTTGCAACAAATCAGTTGTTGGTTGCCACAATCATCCGATGGCGACAGACATCAAAAAAGCGGTGCAATATTCGTGTAACCCATATTATTATGCTGTTTTGAGAAGAGTAATCCACAAAGGAAGAAAGAAAAATTTTTATGCGGATGCAGAAGCAGGTCTAAATGTTTGGCATCGCTACATGGAAAGTTTTGGATTGGGGAAAAAGTTTGAAACTGATATTACTGGATTGCGAGGAGGTTTAATACCAAATTCAGCATATTACGATCGATATCATGGACATCATTTGTGGGCATTTAGTACCATTCGCTCTATTTCAATCGGACAAGGAGAGGTATTGATGACTCCGCTTCAAATGGCAAATATTGCAGCAATTATCGCCAACAAAGGTTGGTATTATACGCCTCATTTCGTTAAAAAAATTGGAAATCGTGGCCCCCTAGAAAATTTAAAAACCGTTCACAAAACAATGGTTTCGCCGACTCATTTTGATCCAATTATTGAAGGAATGCGACGAGTAGTGAATGAATCGGGTGGAACAGGTTCACGAGCTCGAATTCCAAATGTTGTTGTTTGCGGAAAAACGGGGACAGTACAAAATCCTCAAGGAGAAGATCACTCCGTGTTTTTATCTTTTGCACCATTAAACAATCCCAAAATTGCCATGGTTGTTTTTATTGAAAATGCTGGATGGGGAGGAAGTTGGGCAGCACCAATTTCAAAATTAATGATTGAAAAATACATCAACAAGAAAATTTCTGATCCAGCAAAAGAAAAATACATCATTGATGCTAATTTGCTTAATATCAAAAAGAAGAAAAACAAAAATGCAATTCACAGTCAATAAACTAGTGAAAAATATTCTATTAAATTGAGAAAAAACGATTCCATATCAAAATCCATCGACTGGCCCTTATTCATAGTTTTTATGATAATGTTGCTCATGGGAATTGCCAACGTATATTCTGCTGCTTTCAACGAAGATCATCCAAACATTTTTGATTTTTCGCAGAAATATGGGAAACAAATTCTTTGGGTTGGATTTTCATGTTTTCTGGGTTTTTTAGTCATGTTAATTGATGCAAGTATTTACAGAATGTTTGCCATTCCCATTTATTTATTTTGTATTTCCTTGCTGGTTGTCGTACTTTTTATGCCAAGTATTAATGGCGCAAGAGCTTGGTTGGGAGTTGGATCAATGGGGATTCAACCCGCGGAATTTGCAAAAATTGGAACAGCTATTGCACTGGCGAGTTACATAAGTCGGGTAAATGTCAACCAACAAAATGTAAGTACCGTAATTTTAGCTAATCTATTGATTTTAGGGCCAATGGTTCTGATTTTATTGCAACCAGATGCAGGTACATTTATCGTTTTTACCTCTTTTTTATTTGTAATGTACCGAGAAGGATTGACTTATGATCCTTTAATTTTAAAAGTCATCAATCTAATTCCTGGAGTTAAATTTAAAAGAACTTGGGTTGGAAGTCACTTTATTCCTATCTTTTTTGTCGTGATATTTTTATCAATTGTAACTCTTTTAATGAGTAACAATATTATTACATTTTCATTTCTACCAAGTGTTACCATTCCTGGATTTGCGGGAGTTATCACGACTTTGTTAATTTTAGCAATCATCAGTTTTTTTATTTTAAGATGGGTTTCCGCAAAAAGAGATCGTGCACGAGCAAGTTTAATTGTTTTGATAGGATTTATACTAACTGCAACAATTTCCACGGTTGTAAATTATGGTTTTCAAGGATTGGCAAGTCACCAAAAAGATCGAATTGAGTTGTTTTTAGGCTTGCGCGAAGATCCCGATGGCGAAGATTACAATCGAAACCGTGCAATGGCAGCAGTTGGTTCTGGTGGACTTACAGGAAAGGGTTATAACAAGGCAAGTGTTGCGAGTGTTGAATCGAATCACGTTCCTGAAAGTGAAACCGATTTTATTTTCTGTCCTTTTGCTGAAGAATGGGGATTTTTAGGTTCCATTACGCTTATATTTCTATTTATGTTTATGTTGATTCGTATTGTGATTATAGCAGAACGACAAAAATCAAAATTTAACCGAATTTACGCCTATTGTTGCGCCATGATTATCTTCTACCATTTTGCCATCAATATCGGAATGGACATTGGATTTGCGCCCGTAATCGGAATTCCGCTTCCATTTTTCAGTTATGGAGGTTCATCGATGATGTCTTTTTCAATGATGATGTTTATTTTGTTGAAATTGGATAGTCAACGAAGTGATGTTTTGACTTAGAATAAGTTAAATTTTGTATTATATAGTGAAATTTAATTAATCACAAACCTAATTCCTTCGCGTGTTTAGATGTTTTTGGCGGATTCCAAGGGTCGTCGTAAGATTTTTTGAAGAAAACCTCCTGAATGTAGGCAATACTTCTAACGATTCTCAAATAATAACCAAAATAAATTACCATCAAAGGTAAATAAGGCAAAAAGTAAGCAATTCCAACATTTTTTTCAGATCGATACAAAGAAAAGACAAAAAATTTGAAATAATTGGTACAAGTATAAAGGAAAAAATTCATACTTAAAATAAAAGGCAATTCATGTGGGAAATTGAAAACCATATCGAAAAAATAAATGTACCATTTAACGTTTAAGACAATATTGTAGGTTATATTTTCCAAAAAAGAGAAAAAATTTGAAAACTGAAAATGTTGACTTGGATAAAATACATCACGGTGTTTTCTGACCCTAAAACGGATTAAACTTTTATCCCAACGTAAGCGTTGTTTGGCAAGTTTTCGGAAAGTGTCAGGCGCATTCGTCAAACAAACTGCATCCGAAGCAAATTTCACTTTGTAGCCCATTTTCCTGATTTTCACACTGATGTCTCCATCCAAACCTGGTCCAATATCCCAGCCTTGAAATTGTTGCATAGCATCTGCTCGAAAAGCTCCAAAGGCGCCAGAAATAATTCTATAAATACCTAATTGACTTGCAACTACCCGACCAATTGAAATAGTATCATAATACTCAATTGCTTGTAAGGTTGCTGCCAAGGATTTTTTATAATTTCTGACAGAAACGTTTCCTCCAACTCCTCCAACCTTGGAATCCAAGTAAAAAGGCAACAAAATTTGTTCAATTGCATCAAAATCATAACTGCAATCAGCATCAAGATGAACAATAAATTTCCCTTTTGTTAATCGTAAAGCTAAATTTGCGGCAGATGCTTTTCCTCCTCGAAATTCGTTTCGAATAAACTTGTCAATGAAACCGTTGCGTTCCATATCACGACCAATGGTGGGTGTATCATCGTCAGATCCATCGTCCACAACAATGATTTCGACATTTTTGTATGTCTGCTCCCTTAAAGATTTAACCAACTTAAAGATATGTTTCCCTTCATTTTTACCAGGAATGATAATTGAAACCAAGGGTTGTTCCAAATCCAAACGATGAAAGGCTTCTTTAATTTTTTTGCGATTCAAACGTTTTAAAATCTTTGCAATTGTCAAAACGATTAAATCAACTATCATGTAGCGAAATAATTCAAAAAATACAAAAAACCAAAAAATTCGGATAAAGCGTTCAAATCCGAGCGAATTTATGTAATCGAAAAACTCATCGAGTCCGTTCATTACATGCTAATTAATTGGTTAATTTGAAGTTCAGAAGATAAATTGTAGTTCAATTGATGCACGTTTGCCTTAATTTCAATTTTTAGATCTTTGAAATTATTTTCCACCAATTTCGCCAATAAAATCAAAATATCACTCATGATTCTTTGAGAAATTTTTGTTGGAATCTCAAACATTGTAACCAAAATTACCGAAGAAGAATAAAAACTAATCATATCTGAGGATCGAATCGAAGAACGAATTTCAGATACTAAATCTTTCAACATAACC
>JBIKSI010000241.1:0-2623 GCA_044348665.1 Crocinitomicaceae bacterium | reverse complement strand
TGAGTTTAACATCAACCTTATTCAGTTGAGAAGCGAAATCGAATCCGGCTTGGTTCGCAACGCAACGCCAAAACTAAATATATCCAATAATATTCCTTTAGTGAAACAGGCCGAAAAGGTAATTAAAATGACTTACCTCGAAGCTAAATTCTTTAAAAGTCCAGTAATTGGTACAGAACACTTGTTACTTACCATCTTAAAAAATGAAGATAGCACCGCTTGTTCAATCTTGAATAAATATGGTGTGATTTATGATAATGCAAAAGAAGAATTTGAAAGTATGATAGAAGAAAACAAATTACCAAAATCCGAGTTTCCTGGTTCGCAAGACGACGAAGGGGAAAACTTTGGAGCTGCGCAAAAAAAATCTGCAGATCCTAAATCTAAAACGCCAGTGTTGGACAACTTTGGACGTGATTTAACAAAGATGGCCGAATTAGGAAAGCTTGACCCTATCGTTGGTCGAGAAAAAGAAATTGAGCGTGTGAGTCAGATCTTGTCTCGTAGAAAGAAAAATAATCCAATTTTAATTGGTGAGCCAGGAGTTGGTAAAAGTGCCATTGCTGAAGGTTTAGCACTAAGAATTGTGCAACGTAAAGTGTCGCGAATTTTATTCAACAAACGTATTGTTTCTTTGGATTTGGCTTCTTTGGTAGCAGGAACAAAATACAGAGGTCAATTCGAAGAAAGAATGAAGGCAGTAATGCAAGAAATCGAGAAAAATCCTGATGTAATCTTGTTTATTGATGAAATTCACACGATAATTGGTGCTGGAGGTGCTAGTGGTTCTTTGGATGCTTCAAACATGTTTAAACCAGCTTTGGCTCGTGGAGAAATGCAGGCAATTGGTGCTACAACATTGGATGAATACCGTCAATACATTGAAAAAGATGGTGCTTTAGAAAGAAGATTCCAAAAAGTATTGATTGAACCAACTTCTGTTGATGAAACGATTCAAATTTTGAATAACATCAAAGATCGTTACGAAGAACATCACATGGTTTCATTTACTCCAGAAGCGATTGAAGCATGTGCAAAATTAACTGATAGATACATTTCTGATCGTCATTTGCCAGATAAAGCGATTGATGCTTTAGACGAAGTTGGATCTCGTGTTCATATCACAAATATCAATGTTCCTCAAGAGATTTTAGATATTGAGAAAAAAATTGAGGAAATCAACATTGAAAAAGCGAATGTAATTAAGCAAGCGAAGTACGAAGAGGCGGCTGTATTGAGAGACGACGAGCGTAAATTGCAAGAAAAACTTGAGCTTGAAAAGAAAAAGTGGGAGGAGGAAAGTAAAGCAAAACGCGTTCAAGTAACTGAAGATAATGTTGCGGAAGTAGTTTCCATGATGTGTGGAATTCCTGTGACAAGAATTGCTCAAAAAGAAAGTGGAAAACTTGTTTTGATGGGCGAAGAATTAAGAGGGAAAGTAATTGGACAAGACGAAGCTGTTGAAAAAGTGGTAAAAGCAATTCAACGTAATAGAGCAGGTTTAAAAGACCCTAACAAGCCAATTGGTTCCTTTTTCTTTCTAGGACCTACAGGTGTTGGGAAAACTCAATTAGCAAAAGTTTTATCACGTTATTTGTTTGACACAGAAGATTCTTTAATTCGAATTGATATGTCTGAATACATGGAGAAATTCTCTATTTCAAGATTGGTTGGAGCGCCTCCGGGATACGTTGGTTACGAAGAAGGTGGACAATTGACTGAAAAAGTGAGAAGAAAACCATATTCCATCATTTTGTTAGATGAGATTGAGAAAGCGCATCCAGATGTATTCAATTTGTTGTTACAAGTATTAGACGACGGACACATGACTGATGGTTTGGGTAGAAAAATTGATTTCAAAAACACCATCTTAATCATGACTTCCAACATTGGGGCACGTCAATTAGCTGATTTTGGAACAGGAGTTGGTTTTGGTACTAAAACTCAATCAGAGCAAAAAGAAGAAAATTCGAAAATTGTCATTCAAAATGCATTAAGAAAAGCGTTTTCTCCAGAGTTCTTGAATCGTATTGACGACATGATTATGTTCAAATCTTTGGATAGAACAAGTATTCACAAGATTATTGATTTGGAATTAGCGAAATTGTATGGAAGAATCAATGATTTAGGATACGAAATCGAAATGACAGAAAAAGCGAAAGACTTTATTGTTGACAAAGGTTACGATGAAAAATTTGGAGCAAGACCATTAAAGCGAGCGATTCAAAAATACATCGAGGATCCACTCGCAGAGGAAATCATCAAATCAAATTTGCAAGAAGGAGACAAAATTTCCTTAGATATTGAAGATGGTACTGAAATTTTAAGTGTAAAAATTCAAAAAGGAGCTAGTAAGTCAAAATCTAAATAAATTTGATTTTAAATAATTAAAAAGCTTGTTTCAATTTGAGACAAGCTTTTTTTTGTGGGCAAATTTTGTGGGGAATTTGTTTGTTAATTGGATATGATTTTCTACCTAATAAATCTTATGCTTAGTCCTACTTTGTCAAATTAACTTGGAGGTTTTGATTTTATAGGGTCAAAATATTTTTCAAGATGAGTAATTGCCATTTCTATTGCTTTAAGTGGATTGTCCCAATTTGATTTTATTGATGAGGCAACT
>JBIKSI010000252.1:0-2645 GCA_044348665.1 Crocinitomicaceae bacterium | reverse complement strand
GTCCTCAACCGCCGCCGCCAGCAGGGTTTCTTCCGCGCCATCTGGCAGGACGGGGAAGAGGCCGCCAATCTTATCCGTGGCGGCGAGGTCGCGGCGCAGAGCATGTGGTCGCCTGTCTATGGCGAACTTGGCGAGGCTTCACAGCATTTCGTCGAGGCAAACCCCATCGAGGGCTGGCGGGCCTGGCATGGCGGCATGAGCCTGTCGCGCCATCTCTCCGGCGCGGCGCTCGACATGGGTTACGCGTATATGAACTGGTGGCTGTCAGGGTGGCCGGGCGCCGTTGTCGCGCGGCAGGGCTATTACATGTCGGTGCTTGAGCGGGTGCGCGAAGCGCTGCCGCCTGCCGAGTGGGCCTATTGGTATGAGGGTCATCCGGCGGAAACCGATCTGCCGGGGCCTTATGGCAACATCGTCGTCAGGGCCGGTGCGCGGCGTGCTGGCGGTTCTTACTGGGATCGGGCCGGCCGCATCGCCGTGTGGAACACCGCGATGGATGAGCATAACTACGCCTCCCGTGCCTGGCAGCGTTTCGTGCAGCAGGTCAGGGGTGAGCGGGAATGATGAATACCCGTGTCTCACAGCCGCCGATGCAGAAACGCTATGAGATCATCGCTGGCGTTCTCCGCCTCAATATCGTGCTGGGCCGCCTGCCCGAGGGCTTTGTGCTGATCGAGGGGCCGATTGCCGAACTCATGCAGTCCAGCCGGGCGCCGGTGCAGGCGGCACTGCGCATTCTCGAAGCGGAAAAGCTTGTGCACCGTTTTGCCGGGCGGGGCTTCCTCGTCGGGTCTGGCGGTTCAGGTGTTAAGCCGTTGCGGCATGACATCCGCGAACTCGATCTCCAGATCTCGGGAGAGATCGACGAAGCCCTGCAAAGCCGCGGAACGTGGGAACTGGTCTACGACCGGGTCGAGGCGGAGGTTGCCTCTTGCCTGATCTTCGGCGAGTTCCGCATCGTCGAAACCGAACTGGGCGACCATCTCGGGGTCAGCCGCACCGTGGTGCGCGATGTGCTGAGCCGCCTGCATGAACGCGGGCTGATCCGCAAGAACCAGAGTTCGCACTGGATTGCGGGGCCGCTCACTGCGCAGGCAGTGCGTGACAAGCTGGCGCTGCGGGCGATTCTGGAACCCGCCGCGCTGCGCCTTGCGGCGGCCGGTATCGACTATGCCGAGGTCGAGCGCCTCAGGACCCGCCTTACCACGGGCGAGGAGATTGACGGCGAACTGCTCGAGGACGCGCTGATGGAGCACTGCGTCGCCAAGGCGCCCAACAGCGAACTCGTCGGACTCATTCGCAACAATCAGCTTCTGCTGACCGCCGCCAACCGGGCGCTGACACTTCTCGGCCTGCCGCGTGACCGGGTGGAGCATGGCGAATACCGCACACTTTTCGACCTGATCTCTCGCCATCTCATTGATTCTGCGGCGGAGTATCTTGAGGGCCATCTCCGCGTCATGGCGGAGAAGAGCCTGGCGCGCCTCAAGATCGTGGCGATTATCAACCAATCCACGTCCTTGGCACCCTATTTGACGCCAAAAAGAATGGATTTTTGATACACAATACATTTTTTAAGCGGTAGATATCCACCGTTTCAGAAAGTTACACCATTTGGCTGGGTGTGCACTTTTGTTCTTGCATACGTTAGACGTTTTTGATTTCATAACTGCTCAAGCATTCATGCGCTGGAAATCTATTTCTGGCTCGGCGCGTATAGCTATAGTGAATGGGGAGGAATGCTGCGGAACAAGGGCATAAAGCCAAGACCGCAGCGACAGGAATGACGGATCACCAGCCGATTTTCCGCCTTGAAGGCGTCACAAAGAGCTACGGTCAGGTCAAGGCCCTGCGCGATATCACGCTGCGTGTTGCCGGGAACGAGTATATCTCGCTGCTGGGGCCCAGCGGGTCCGGCAAGTCAACCCTGCTCAGGGTCATTGCCGGGTTCGAGGCGCCGGACAGCGGCCAGGTGTTCTTCGAGGGCCGCGACATCACCCACATGCCCGCCCATGAGCGTGGCATCGGTTTCGTGTTCCAGAATTTCGCGCTGTTTCCCCATCTGTCGGTCTACGACAACGTCGCCTTCGGCCTGCGCAACGGCAAGGCGCCGGAGCCCGCTGACCTTGACAAGCGCGTGCGGGATATCATTTCCCTGGTTGGCCTCTCTGGCATGGAAGGCCGTGGCGTGCACCAGATCTCGGGCGGGCAGAAGCAGCGCGTTGCGCTGGCCCGCACCCTCGTCATGGCGCCGCGCCTTGTGCTGCTCGACGAACCGCTTGGTGCGCTCGACGCCAACCTGCGCCACCGCATGCGCAATGAACTCCGCGCCATCCGCGAGAAGTTGGGCGTGACCTTCCTTCACGTCACGGGCAGTGAAACCGAGGCGCTCGCCATGGGCGACCGCGTCATTGTTCTCGATCGCGGCAGCATCGCGCAATTCGGCAAGCCGGATGAAGTTTATGGCCGCCCGGCTTCGCCCAGCGTCGCGCACTTCCTGAACCGCTACAACATCTTCCCCGGCGAGTTGAAGAACGGCACCTTCACCGGCCCGTTCGGCGCCATCAGTGTCTCGGATGTCACGCCTTCGGCAAAGCCGGCCTATGCAATCCGCTATGACCGCCTGAAGGTTGAGCCCGCGGGAG
>JBIKSI010000130.1:0-9449 GCA_044348665.1 Crocinitomicaceae bacterium | reverse complement strand
TATTAAATTTGTAACTATGATTGTCAGGACGAAGATAAGCAAAAGATATCCGTCAATTGCAAGTCTTCGTCTTTTTTTTAAATTTTCAATGTTGACAAAGTAGGACTAGTATTCATTTTAAAATGAATTAAGTACGAAAAATCTCACTTGGAATTTCATTCCAAAAACAGGTCTTATAGATTTTCTTTATAGAAAATAGCATCCTAATATTCCCAGAAAAGCATATTTGCCTTGAAAAACAGTTGAATAAGATCAAATTTAGCGCTTTCAACTAATTTTCGTACCTTTGTGGTCTTAAAAAAATAAATATGTCTCACAAAGCTGGTTTTGTTAATATTGTTGGTAGTCCAAATGTTGGAAAATCAACCTTAATGAACCGAATGATTGGCGAAAAATTGTCAATCGTAACCGCCAAAGCGCAAACGACACGTCATCGTATACATGGAATTGTAAATGCGGATGATTATCAAATCGTTTTTTCAGATACTCCTGGGGTTGTCAATTCTGCTTATAAATTGCACGATGCAATGATGAGTTACGTTGAAACCTCATTAAAAGATGCTGATATCTTGTTATTTATAACAGATATTTATGAAAATGATATGAATCACAGTGAAACTTTACTGCGAATTCAAAAAATGCAAATTCCAATTTTGGTATTAATCAACAAAGTAGATTTAGGAACACAAGAACAAGTCGTAAAACGCATTGAATTTTGGAAAACAAAATTACCTCAAGCGGAAGTTTTTGCAGTTTCTGCACTTCATGGTTTTAATCACGATGCTGTATGGAATAGAATCTTAGAATTATTACCTGAAAGTCCTGCTTATTTTGATAAGGAAGAAATTTCTGATCGACCAATGCGATTTTTTGTTGCTGAAATGGTGCGTGAAAAAATATTTTTATTCTGCGACAAAGAAGTTCCTTATTCCTGTCAAGTGGAAATAGACACGTACATCGAAGAACCTGAAATCATTAAAATTCGAGCATTCATTATCGTAGAACGAGATTCTCAAAAAGGAATTATCATCGGAAAAGGTGGTGACATGCTGAAAAAAATTGGTCGTGAAGCAAGAAGAGACATAGAAAAATTTGTTCAACAAAAAGTGTTTTTAGAAACTTTCGTAAAGGTCGATAAAGACTGGAGAACAAGTGATTTGAAATTAAAGAAATACGGATATTAAAATGAATTGAAAATGATTGAATGAAGAATGTAAAATTCTCAATTCTCAATTCTCAATTCTCAATTATAAAAAATGAGTAACATAATAGCAATAGTAGGTAGACCAAATGTAGGAAAATCTACTTTATTTAATAGATTAACAGAATCAAGAAACGCAATTGTAAAAGAAGTCAGTGGGGTAACTCGTGACCGAATTTATGGAAGAGGCGAATGGAATGGTGTACAATTTTCAGTAATCGATACGGGAGGATACATTAATGGTTCAGAAGATATTTTTGAAGAAGAAATCAGAAAACAAGTTGTCATAGCAATTGAAGAGGCAGATGTAATTGTCTTTATGGTTGATGTAACAACTGGAATTGTTGACTTAGACGAAACCGTAGCAAGATTGCTTAGAAAATCAAAGAAAAAAGTATTCGTTGCAGCCAATAAAGTAGATAGCACAGAACGTTTTGGATTATCCTCAGAATTTTGGTCCTTTGGATTAGGAGATGTCTATGATTTATCTGCAGTAAGCGGAGGTGGAACTGGAGATTTATTGGATGATGTCGTAAAATGTTTTGACAAAAATGTAAACTTAGATACAGAATTAGATTTACCTCGAATTTCAGTTGTTGGGAAACCAAATGTTGGAAAATCTTCCTTAATCAATGCATTGACAGGAGAAAATAGAAACATCGTTACCAATATTTCAGGTACAACGCGAGACGCCATTAATACACGTTTCAAAGCGTTTGGATTTGATTTCCTTTTAATTGATACCGCAGGAATTCGTAAAAAAGCAAAAGTTACCGAAGACATCGAATATTATTCTGTTTTGCGTTCAGTGAGAACCATTGAAAGTTCTGATGTTTGTATTTTTATGATTGATGCAACAAAAGGAATTCAAAAACAAGATTTGAACATTTATTATATGATTGAAAAAAACAACAAGGGCGTTGTAGTTTTAGTCAATAAATGGGATTTGGTTGAGAAAGACCATAAAACAAGTTTGGAATACGATGAAAAAATTCGTGAACAATTAGCACCATTTAATGATGTTCCAATTATTTTCACGTCTGCTTTAACAAAACAACGTATTCATAAAGCATTGGAAACAGCAATGTCTGTATATGAAAATCGTATCAAAAAAATTACAACTTCTGAATTAAACGATTTCTTGTTGCCAATTATTGAAGCCACTCCTCCCCCATCTACAAAAGGGAAAATGGTGAAAATTAAATATGTAACTCAATTACCAACTCATGCCCCAGCTTTTGCATTTTTCTGCAATTTACCACAATATGTGTTGGAAAGTTACAAACGATTTTTGGAGAATAGAATCCGTGAGCACTACAATTTTACTGGGATTCCAATTCGAATTTTCTTTAGAAAGAAATAATAATCATTAACAAGCTCAGTTCGATAATGAATATATTATTGAACTGAGTTTAACCGTTCCTAAGATAAACAATTCGACCTATACACTAAACTTCAAATAAAGTAAATGTTCCCTTTCAAATATTTATTTTTTAGTCAGCCTTTGTATTATTCTTCGATTATTATTTTCTTAACCAATGTTGGCGTAAATTCTTGCAAATGGATAAATCTAATTACACCTTGAGACCAAAAATATTCAACAATCCATTTTTTATCAGAAGTTAATATCCATGTTTCAGGTCTGGAGAAAAACTCAGCTGGATTTTCTAAAAATGCTTTGGTTGAAATTTCTAACTCTGGGTCACCACCTTGGTAACATGCAATAAGCTTACTTCCTCAAGAAATTAAAGATGAAAACTGTTCTTTAAATTTATCAGAATTGATTTCTTTTTCCTTTAAAGTAAATGAACATATGCAACTTGCATCATCAACATCAATTTGAAAATCTCCATGAGAACCACTATAACCATCACGATTTCTAACAGGTATGTTAGAGTCAATCCAATTTAGATTTTCAAACTCATAAAACATAAAATATGTTTCATTTAATTTATCTAAATATGATATTTGAGATGCAACTCTTTTCCTAAGATCTTTAAGTCGAACTTCCTCTTGAAGTTTTAACCTCTTAGATTTAAGTTCATCTATTTTAACTTTGTCCATAAAACAGTTGATTCGATTTAGATTCTAATTGAAGGCTAAATACTCCCTAAAACGGAAAACCAATTCCAAAACTGATTTGAGGTCTAAATGGTTTTGGCATTTCCTTTTTATAATTTTCAATTCCAAACACTGCAATTCCCTCATCGTAATAAGGTTGACGCGATTGGAACACCCATTTTGCACCTTGCGGTAAGGCTGGATTAGTAAGTGGGAATCCGACATCAACTCGAATAACAAAGAAACTTAAATCCATTCTTAATCCAGTTCCCGCGGTGAGTGCGATTTCTTTGTAGAAGTTTTTTGTAAACTGGCTGCCAATACGATTATTATCATAGTTATATGTCCAAATATTACTTGCATCCATAAAGAATGCAGTCTTGAAAGTTGTTGACAAGGAATAACGTAGCTCACCAAATAAGCCAATACGCACATCTCCAATTTGTGTAGCAGTTTTATTTTTGTCTAAGTAGTATTTGTAAGAACCTGGACCTAAACTTCTTGCTCTCCAACCACGGTTATCATTGGATCCACCGGAGAAAAAACTATAATCAAAAGGAAGAGAAGTCGTTTTATTTCCAACAGGAACCCCAAAACCTGCAATTGCTCGACCATGCAAAGATGATTTTTTACTCAAAGGATATCCTACAATGATGTCGTTATCAAAACGGATAAATTCAGAGAAACCAACTCCAAAAACCTTGGTTTGACCACTTTCAGTTGTATCTTTTAATCCAAATCGACTTAAAATTAATCCTGCAGTAGAAAAAGAAGCATTATACACTAAATTTAATTTCTTTTTATTTTCAACAAACTTGTTATTGAACTCATACATTACTTTGAAATCTTCCCATATAAATTGGTCACTATACGCATTTTTTAAAAATAAATCATTGTTAGCATCCAATTTTGATTGAAAAATAGTACTTGGGTCAATTTGAACGTATTTAATCGCAGCAGCAGGAAATCCAAATTGAATGACTTGTGTTTTTTCGACGTAAAATTTCCATAAGTAATTGAACTGAAATACTTTTCTAACAAAATCCTCTCGTTTCTGAAAATTATATGCCGTTGACAAAACCGTTCTTGGACGATGTCTTTTTGACAATTTCGTAGCACTTCTCAAAATAAATAAACCTGGTAAGTCTAACTTAATGGAAGGTCCAATTTCAAAGGTGTTAAAACTTCTAGAAGAACTTGTACTTGGAGCAGAACCATCTAAATTCTCTTCGAAAATAGGCGGTTGAGACTCAAAACCACCACTAAAACTCAAGGTTAGTTTTTCAGAACCACGGAACAGATTTTTATTGTTGTAATTAAGAGATGCAGCTAAACCTAAAAAACCGTTGGAATTGGTAAAACGCGGCTCCACATTAAAATTTTGCTTCTTGGAAGGTACTAAATAATAATGAACATCAATCTTATTGGAGTTTTCTAGTTCCTTGACATCAATTTTTATGGTTTGAAATACGTCTAATTGCATCAAACGATTGTACGAACGATCAATGTAGTAATCCTTGTAAACATTCGTGAATTCCAAATAATTTTGCAATTCAAGTAAAGCAGGTTTCACCGCAGGTTTTACATTGTAATTAAATTTTGCAAACCTCCAAGGGTTTAACATCTTGGTGGTCACAATTAAGCCGTCTTTTTTTCTCTTTTTTACGTCTTGTTTGGTGTAATAAATACTCTTGTAACTCAAGGTATCTAAAGTTCGAACAAAGCCGTTTTCAATCAATGGCAATTCCTTTTCAGCAACATTTTTTTTGAAACTTCTTTTCACATAACTTGTATCAATAAGGTGAAAAACAACATCATTGACGTAGGTAAATTGATGCGGACGGTAAACGATTGAATCTCCCACCAAAACTTGTCTATCACCTAAAATTATTTTCAAAACCAATCGCATGTCACGTTTGTTCGTATCTGCTTCAAAACTTACATTTGAAGGACTAAAACCATACAAGGAACGATCTTTCATGTATTTTGCAACCTGATAACGGTGATCATCTAATAAATCTCGGTCAAACTTTTCTTTTAATATTGGATTATACAATTGTTTCCTCAAAAAACGTTCGTATTCGCTTTTCAATACAGGATTATTAGCAACAATGTAAAAACTATCTATGGTGTAAGCCTTACCAGATTTGATTTCATAAGTTATTTGACGTCTTTTCGGATTCTTTTTCAAATCAACATAACTGGCATTCACATCTCCATAATAATATCCTTTTTTGACAATGTAGGCCTTTAATTGTTCTACTGATTTTTTATAAGCACTTGAATCAAAAATCACAGGTTTTTCTCCACGTTTGAATTTAATCCACTCACGAAAGGTCAATTTGGGATTTACTGTATCAAGAAGCGGAATGATGCGCTCCGTATATTTCGTTTTTCCTTTTCGTTTCGCTTTTTCTATTCTTTTGGTGTTGATTCTTAGTTGTTTTTCAGATTTTTTCTTATTCTTTTCAATAATTTTTACCAAGTGACGTTTTCTTGATTTTTCAACTTTTGCAGAATCCATGGCGTTGTAAACCATCAATTTTAAGCGGACTCCAAATGACTTGCGATTTGCTTGCTGGCGAATAATTAAATTTACTTCATCGATGTTTAAATTGTCATCAACAAAATTTATTGTATTTTTATCAACTAAATAGGAACCTTCGGGCACATTTTTCGTTAACTTACAAGAATTGAGGCTCAAAAAGATGAGAAGAGTAATAAAATATGTAAGTTTAAACTTTTTCAAGGTATAATTTCAGAGAATTTTAGCAAAAATAATAAAAATCAGGTCATAATGCTTTCCAAAAATAGAATTAAATTTTTAAAATCCTTACATCAAAAAAAATACCGCGATGAATCGTCCCTTTTTATTACTGAAGGGGAAAAAATTGTGAACGAATTACTAGCTTTCAACCCTTCCTTAATTGATTGCATTTACCACACGAAAGAATTTCAATTCGAAAACATTCAACATGTTAATAGCGAAGAAATTAGCAATTCAGAATTAAGTCAAATCTCTTGTTTGAAAAATCCAAATAAAGTAGTCGCAATCTGCAAAATGTGGAAAAATGAAGACAATTCTAATTCGGATTTCTATATTGCTTTAGACGAAATTCAAGACCCAGGAAATATGGGTACAATTATTCGACTTGCTGATTGGTTCAATGTGAAAACAATAGTTTGTTCCGCAAATTCAGCCGATGTTTTCAATCCAAAAGTCGTGCAGGCTTCCATGGGTTCTTTATTTCGGGTCAATGTCATTTATCAAGACTTAAATGAATTTATAACTTCAAAAAAACTTCCTGTTTATGGAGCTTTTTTAGAAGGTGTATCGGTTTATTCTAAAAAAATGTATCCGAAAGGAATATTAATATTAGGAAATGAAGGAAAGGGAATTTCTCAAGAAATTGAAGCCCTTGTAACAGAAAAGATAAAAATCCCTCGCTTTGGTCAGGCTGAATCATTAAATGTTTCTATTGCCACTGGAATTTTGTTATCCGAATTTTTCAGAAACGAAGGATGATTTTTTTAAAAAAATATCTCTTTCAATTACAATTTCAAATACTAATTTGTGTAGGGATTCTTTTGACAAAAAAGATAGAAGCACAATGCATTACCACTTTCCCTTATACAGAAAATTTCGAGGCCAATCCTGCTTGGACAAGCGGAGGAACTAATTCTGATTGGACTTGGGGAACACCATCGCATCCCACAATTTCTGGTGCAGGTGAAGGAATAAGATCTTGGTGTGTTGGCGATTTAACCGGCTCATCCTACAACGATTTACAATTATCGTTTTTAGAAAGTCCCTGTTTTGATTTTACAAATTTAGATTATACTTGGATTTCCTTTAAATTATTTTGGGAAACAGAATTTCGCTGGGATGGATTAACTTTTCAATACAGCTTGGACAATGGCTCGAATTGGGATAATTTAGGTTCAGTTAACGATGCTGATGATTGTGTTACAGACAATTGGTTCAATCACAACGACATCACGTGGATTACCTCTGCAAACCCAAAACATGGTTGGTCAGGAAGAGTTGGAAACACTAGCGACTCTTGCACGGGAGGAAACGGAAGTGGAGATTGGGTAACAGCAAAACATTGTATGAGTGAACTCGCGGGTGAAAGTTCCGTGAAATTCCGATTTTTGTTTGGTTCGGGAAATAGTTGTAACAATTTTGATGGAATTGCAATAGATGACATACTCATTGAAAATACTTCGCCATACAACTCAAATTTCACCTATACATGCTTAAATTCAAGTAATGTAAGTTTCCTAAATCAATCCGTTAATTGCTCTCAAACATTTTTGTGGGAATTTGGCGATCCAGCCTCGGGAGCACAAAATAGTTCTAGTGCAGAGAATCCAATCCATAATTTTTCTGGACCAGGAACTTATACTGTAATTTTAAGAACCTCAGGTCCTTGCAATGAACCTGGTTTTTCCTCCAAAACAATTACTATTTTAGACATTGAAAGTACAGAAACAGACATTGCTTGTTTCGGCGAAAACACTGGCGAAATATCTATAACTGCTGATCAAAATGCAACATTTTTATGGAGCACAAATCCAACACAAACTAGCAGTTCTATTTCTAATCTCGTAGCTGGAAATTATTCCTGTGAGATTTCAAAACCAAATGCTTGTCCTTCAAATCTTAGCTTTACAATCACACAAAATCCTGCTTTGGATATTCAGTTTGCAATTACTGCTTCCTGTACAAATTTTTGCAACGGAATAATTCAAGCCAATCCGATTGGAGGGGAAGGACCTTATACCTTTTCGTGGCTACATTCTCTACTTAATCAAAATGTATTTACAAATCTTTGTTCAGGAAATTACGAACTGACCTTGCGTGACATGAATGGCTGTGAAACCACTGAGACTGCACTTGTTAATTTACTTCCTAAACCAAATTTAATCTGTAACGATCTGAATTTATGTATTGGTTCTACAGGTTTCTTGCAAGCATCAGGCGCTGACTCCTACCAATGGTCACCTTCAATCGGACTGGATAATCCCACAAATTCCAATGTCTTGGTTTCGCTTGAAGAAGCCATTACTTATGAATTAATTGGAACAAATTTCAATGGATGCAAAGATACCATTGAGGTAGATGTAAATGTAAGTGATGTTTTTGCTCCAACAGCATTATTCTCTTTTTCTCCAGATAAAACGGATGTTTACGATACAGAAATCCATTTTTTGAACGAAAGTTCTGGTGCTAACTCCTATTTGTGGACATTTTCAGATTTGGATTCAAGTTTTGAAACAAATCCTATTTTCCATTTCCCAAATAATAAAGGTGGAAATTATTTAGTTTGTTTGTTTATCGAAAATGACATTTCATGTGCTGATACCTTTTGCAAACTTGTTCAAATCGAAGGCAAACCGAGTGTTTTTGTGCCAAATTCATTCACACCAAATGGCGATAAAATAAATAATACTTTCTTCCCAGTAATTCGAGACATTACAAATGAAAAATATGTTTTTTCTATCTACAACCGCTGGGGAGAGTTGGTTTTTTCTACCACAAATTTAGACGAAAAGTGGGATGGTACTTATAAAGGCAAAAAAGCCCAAGTAGGCATTTACAGCTGGACCATCAAATACATCGACCCAATTGAAAATGAATTAAAAAGCACCCAAGGTTTCGTGGAATTAAGGGAATGAGGTAAGAATTTAAAGCTCTTTTATTTTAATTTTTTTTGAATAATAGCAGATACCTCTTGAGCCAAAGTATTTCAAATAAAAAAAGTCATTTTTGTTTTTTAAAAAATGATACCAGAGGTATCAAATATTTTTAACGACGGATGTAGTCCGTCGTTAAAGTCAAAAATTGACTCGTTTTTGGCGTGTGTTTTTGTTTAAAAAACCATGCTAAAAACAACTGTAATTGTTTGGATTTGTCCAGCACTAAGCTACCTAAAAATTCTCGTTTAGCCAATTTCTTTAAGGTTGCCTTCTGCGATATTGTTGCTGACCTCACTCTAATTAGTCTTGAAAAGTGAATAAAAAAACGAAAATTAAGCTTGTTTTCTAGTTGAATTTTAAAGGTAAATAAAATTTTTAGTAAATCGCTTTTAATACTTTTTTAAAAAGGATCATTTTGTCCTCAGATAATTACCACATATTAATCTAAAATCCCTATTTTTCCCTAACTTTGCCTTCATGATTT
>JBIKSI010000026.1:0-29377 GCA_044348665.1 Crocinitomicaceae bacterium | reverse complement strand
AACTTCATTTCAAATCTTATTTCAGGCCTAATTGCGTATAGCTTTTTTCCTAAAAAACCAGCTATCAAATATGATGTAGATTTATCTTTACAATTGGCACTTTATTAATCGAACTGAGGTTAGTAATTTGCACGTGCCTTGTAAAACGCTTTCCACGTAGTACCATTCCAACATTCTCTAGCAGGTGAATTGAAAAAAGAATAATCTTCACGAGCGTGGTATTCTGTTGGCGGATTACAATCATGCAAAATCACAAAACCTGTATTTGAAATATGTTTCATTGCATTCTCAATATCTCTTTCAACTTGCTCAGCCAAATGGAGTCCATCGATAAAAATGATGTCAAATTTAAAGCCGGATGCTAGCTTCAATTTATTTTCTTGCAATTGAGCAAAAAATTCATCAGAAGTTAACTTAAAATCGACTGGATTAGCTTTGTACTCCAAGCCTGGATCCACAGAATATTTGTTACTTATAGTTATTTTATTAAAATTGTCCTCAGGATTTCGAACCCCAATTTCCAGATAATTTTGAGCATCAAATTTTTTGAGCCAAATAATTTATCAATGTAAATCTCTCGGGCTGCTTATCTTTTTCAGCTTGTGTTAAATTTTTAGTTTTCTGGAAAATAGAATCATTGTAAAATCGTTTTCCCAAGAAATAGTAAATGAAATGTTTCTTCAATTTTAATAAAATATGGCTTAAAATTATACATTTCTTTTTGAATACAGATTGATTGTTGCTCTTTATCAAATTTTTTCTAGAAAAAAGACATTGCAATTCATACTAAATGGATTTTAAACTGTAATTTTGTGCAAGATTTCAAAAATAGTTCCAATGCAAATTTTAGATGGTAAAGAAACCGCAAAAACAATCAAACAAGAAATTGCACTTGCAGTAAAAAAGCGAAAAGCTGAAGGAAAAAAAATTCCACATTTGGCTGCTATTTTGGTTGGAATGGATGGAGGCTCAATGACTTACATCAATAATAAATTGAAATCATGTGAAGAATGCGGATTTGAAAGCACCTTAATGCGTTACGATGACTCAGTGACAGAAGAAGTGCTTTTGAATAAAATCCAAAGTTTGAATGAAGACAAAAGCATTGATGGTTTTATTGTACAATTGCCATTGCCTCCGCACATCGATGAAATGAAGGTGACTTTAGCCATTGATCCAATGAAAGATGTGGACGGTTTTCATCCGATGAATTTAGGGAAAATGGCTCTGAATTTACCTTGTTTTATTTCTGCGACACCCTCTGGAATCATTGAATTGTTGACACGTAATAATATACAAACAGCTGGAAAAAAATGTGTTATCATCGGACGCTCTAATATCGTTGGAATGCCACTAAGTATTTTATTATCTCAAAATGCAAATCCGGGAAATTGTACAGTTACTTTAGCTCATAGTCAAACTCAAAATTTGAAAGAAATTTGTTTAACTGCAGATATTTTAATTGCCGCGATTGGTCAACCAGAATTTGTTACAGCTGATATGATTAAAGACGGTGCAATTGTGGTTGACGTTGGTACAACACGAGTTGATGATGCCTCAAAAGCGAACGGTTGGAGACTTTCTGGTGATGTAAAATTTGATGAAGTTGCTCCAAAATGTTCTTTTATTTCACCGGTGCCTGGTGGAGTTGGACCAATGACTGTTGCATCCTTAATGATGAACACTTTGAAAGCGATGGAATTAAAAAATAAATAAAATTTTGAATCCGATTCGTTTACGCTTAATTCAAGTTGTTTTTGAAGCTGCCATTCCAATTATAGGTTATTTTTATTGGAATTGGACCTTTTATTACATTTTGCTTTTCTATCTTCTAGATCTTTTAGCTTCAACTGGTTTTATTTTTGTAAAGGCAAAAAAAATAAAAGAGAATAATCCTAATTCTGAGTCTGCAAAATTGCTTCATCTTGTTGCAAGTCCAATATTATTTCTTGCAGGACTAGTTTTGGCGATTGGTACGATTCAAAATTCACATGCAGATTTTTCTTTTTACAAAGAGACCATCAAATTTATTTTATTAAAAGACATGGGAATTGCCCAGGGAATATTTTTGATTCCTTTGGTGATTTATGCGGCCTATATGAATTATAAAACTCAATTTCTGTTGCAAAAAAAGCAATTCACACTCAGTATAAAGGATTTATTTTTCCACTATTTTAAAGGGATGTTACTTTGTTTCTTGGGCTTTTTAGTGGCTTATTTTATCACTTTACTCACACCAATACCAGAGATTATTTGTGTTTTGTTATTTGTAAGTTCTGTGTCATTGTATTCTTTTTTCGAAAAGCATAAATATTAGGACTTTACAAACTTTAAATACCGAAGAAGTATTATTTCTTCACATACTGTGTTAAAATAACAATTGTTTGACCTTCCACTTTTCCTTCAATGTGTTCAGGATTATCATGAACCAATCGGATATTTCTAACAGCAGTACCTCGTTTTGCAGTAAATCCTCCACCTTTAACGTTCAAATCCTTGATTAATACAACTGTATCACCTGTTTCTAATTTAACGCCATTACTATCTTTATGAATTATTGCATCTTCTTGATCTTCCCCATCACCTGCTGCTTTTGCCCAAGCCAAGGTTTCCTCATCTAAATATAGCATTTCAAGTAAATCTTGCGGCCAAGTTTCGTTTTGAATTCGATTTAACATTCTCCAAGCAAGTACTTGAACGGCAGGAATTTCACTCCACATACTTTCATTTAAACACCTCCAATGATTCGAATTGATTAATTCTGAATTTTCAATTTGAGATTTACAGGTATTGCATAGGTAAACATAGTCGTCAATTCTTCCATTATGTTGTGCTGGACTAAGTCCAAAACTTGCTAAATTTTCTGTCGATGTACAAAGTTCACAGCAAGTATTGCTTCTTTTTTCTAATTCTTTTTCAAAAGCTATAGGGAATAATGTTAAATTTTTCACAAAGATAGTGTTTTTTCACAATTATTTCTTTGCTTGCCATAATATTTTAAGACTTTGTGTTCTTTTGCGTTTAATTCTTACCTTTGCATCATGCGTTTCGAATTAACAAAAGATTTTCTTGAGCAATTACGATTAGAGATCCAAAACCAAAATGTTTCTTGGATTTCTGAGCATATTTTGGGACTGCATTTTGCGGATATTGCTGAAATTCTTGACGAATTAAGTAAAGAAGAAGCGAAGTACATTTATTACATGTTGGAAGAAGACGTGCAAGCAGATGTATTGATGGAGTTGGAAGAAGAAGTGCGTGATCGATTTTTGAAATCACTTTCTTCCAAAGAAATCGCAGAGCAACTAGAAAACTTAGATTCTGATGATGCAGCTGACATTTTGGGTGAACTTACTGATAAGGAAATTCAGGAGGTTATTTCCCAAATGGAAGATGACGAAGCCGCAGATGACATTGTTGATTTATTAAATTACGATGAAGATACTGCCGGAGGTTTGATGCAAAAAGAGTTTATCCAAGCAAACATGGATTGGCCGGTTGATCGCTGCATTGTTGAATTACGTCGTCAGGCAGAAGATGTGGAACAAGTATATACCATTTATGTAGTTGATCCCTTAAATAAGTTGGTTGGTTTACTATCGTTGAAACGTTTACTTTTTGCGCAACCAAAAACAAAGATTTCTGATTTATACCAAGATAAAAATATCATTTCAGTAAAAACTACTGACTCGAGTGAAGAAGTTGCACGGGTCATGGAAAAATACGATTTGGTTTCGATTCCTGTAGTTGATTTTCAGAATAAACTGGTAGGTCGAATTACCATTGATGACGTGGTAGATATCATCAAAGAAGAAGCAGACAAAGACTTCCAATTGGCCTCAGGTATCTCAGAAAAGGTAGAATCGAATGCGAGTATTTGGAGAATTTCTCGATCACGATTACCTTGGTTATTGATTGGAATGTTGGGTGGAATTTTAGGAGCACAAGTTATCTCCTCTTTTGAAGGAAACATCAGTAAAATTCCAGCTTTGGCATTTTTTATTCCACTAATTACCGCGATGGGTGGAAATGTAGGAGTTCAATCTTCCGCAATTGTAGTGCAATATTTAGCCAAAGGAAATCAATTCACCAGTATTTTTTCTAGGGTAAGAAAAGAAGCAAGTTTGGGCTTATTGAATGCAATTATTTGTTCAACCATTATCTTTGGAATTGCCGTTTTATTTGAAAATATCACTTTGGCGATCGTGGTAAGTATTTCTTTATTTATTGTAATTATTTTTGCTGCCATTATTGGTACCTTGATACCATTAATTTTGAACAAATACAAAATTGATCCCGCTTTAGCTACGGGACCATTTATTACCACATTAAACGATGTTTTAGGATTGTTCATCTATTTTTCGATTGGAATGCTCCTTTATTCCATCTAAAAAACTAAACCGTTTTTTTAAAATTTTTAAACAACTAAACCATTTAGTTGAATGATCTTTTAAAATCAATTTGTATTTTCTATTCATTATTTTCTTATCTTCGTCCCGTAAAGTTTTGATGTCCTCCTTGATATTCGCGTTTGAAAAGTCAAACAAAAATTGAAACCATCAGAACGATAACCATGCAAGCAAATAGTTATGAATTGTACTGGTTTTAAAGTTTTGAGAAACAGTTTTTCAAAATTAAGTTTAAGTTTTTTTTTTTTGGTGGTTTATTTTTTACTGGTAATGTAATAAGTCAAACACAAATCTGCAATGTTGCTGGTGGTGGAGCTTTTCTGACTGGATGGGCTGGAGTTAATAATGTTGCCACTAACGCAATAGATATGACCTCATATTATTTGGTTGACGCAGGTGCAACAAGTGATATTATTACAACTGCAACTTATGATTTAAGTGCATATTCTTCGGCCACTTTGGATCTAGATGTCGCAACTTTCGGGTCAGGTTCTAATAATCCAGCCAAAATTGAAATTTCCTACAATGGTGGTACTTCCTACACACAAGTTGTAACAAGTGCAACTCCAACATCAAGTACATATATCACAGGCGGACCAATAAATTTAAGTTCCTATTTCCGTTGATAGAACAATTTTGTTAACAGGTATTGTTCCTGCTAATAGTGTATTTCTTTTAAACTTAGGTACAAGTTCAAATACCTGTGTGAAAGATTGGGGATTTACAGCAGGTGGGAGTGGATTTAATGCGTTTGATAACATCGTTTTGATTAGAAATGGAGTTCAAGTTGATCGTGTAAATTTAGCTAATAATACAGGTTATTCCTATTTAAGAAATTTAACGGCAACGGCTCCAACAATGACTTTTAATCTAGCTGATTGGACAGCTTCAAGTACGGAAGATTGCGCGCATCTGGGTGTTGGACCAATTTCCACTTTTGCAAATCCTATCATTGCTCTAAACAATAGTTCTGCATGTCAAATCGATTTATCTGTTACTGTAACTGAAGGTGATGTTACCCCGATGGGAGATTTGACCTACAAATGGTTCTACAATAATGGTACAGACGCTACTTGGACACAAGTGACTTCGCTTATTCCAGCTGGTTATACCATTACTGGTGAAACAACAAATAATTTAGAAATTATTTCTGGAACAAATTATATCTCGGATTTAAGTGAATACCAATTTTATTGTTATGTAACAGAAGCTGGTTCTTGTGGAAATGTTTCAACTGCAAGTATGTTTGATATTTCAGAAAGACCTGTTTACCGTTCTATTGCTGGTTCAAATGGTAACTGGACAACAGTAGCAAACTGGCAAATGGCAAACACAACTGCGGGACCATGGGTTGCAGCTTGTAATTATCCTCGTTCTGCAAACTCTTCGCAAGCAATTATTCAAACTGGTACAAACATTGTTTTAGATATTGATAATGATATTGATATGTTAACGATTGATGGAACACTTGAAATTTCACCAAACTCTCAATTAACAGTTTATGATTCTGTTCCTCCAGGTGCCGATTTAATTCTGAATGGTACACTATTGTATAGAGCAAATGCTGCAAATCAAATGATTTTAACTGGAACAACTACCTGGATTTTTAATGCAGGAGCTACCTTTATTAAAACTAATACGGCGGATCCATTCATGTTTAGGGATAAATACCAAGGGGGGATGAGTACAATTCAGGCAATAGGTACATGGATTTACAGAAACAATAATGATGGTAATCCTTACACAGGAACTGTTGATTTTTACTATCCAGATTTGTACATTGAAAACACTGGTGGTGCAGGAAATTATGGCTTTAATTCATCGCAAACAGCATTTAATGGTTCTGCAGGATTTGCAACTGTAAAAGGAAATATGTTTGTAGGTACAACAGGGACTGGTTCCGTCACTATTTATAATAATAACATCAATTCAAATCCAATGTTGATTTTGGGTAATTTGGAAGTTGCAGCAAATAGTGTTTTTTCAAATGAATTATGTGGAACGTGTGGAACTGCTTCTGGAACCATTAATCATGGAACTGGTGTAGAATTGAAAGGTAATCTAACAGTTGGTGGTACTTTACAAATTTTAACAGGTACAACAGAAAGAGTTTTACGATTTACAGGAACTACTATTCAAACAGTTTCAGGAGCTGGAACAATTACTCTTTACAAGGTTACAGTTGACAAAGCAAGTCAATACGTTGATTTATTAAGAAATCTACAAGCTCGAAATGAATTGAAAATGGTTCAAGGACATATTTATACGCATGCAAATATGTTTGAATTAGGTTACACAACTGCTCAGCTTGGTACTTTAACTTATACAACAGGTTATGTTGTTGGAAGAATGAGACGTTGGTTTAATAACACAAATTCAGGTGACGCAACTGGATTGTTTCCAATGGGTTGGGATGAGTCTGGATTAAAAAATAGATTTGCGCGCGTATTCTTTAATGACGCACCAACTGCTGGCGGACATTTAACGGTTGAGTTTATTCCAATAGATATGGGATTTGCTGGTTTAGTTATTCCACAAGCAAATACTGGTGGCTTTGGAATGGATGTTACAACAACTGAAGATCAGGGATATTGGAAAATCGATAATGAAGCAACCAAATTAACAGATGGTACTTATCGAATTGCATGTACAGGTGAAGGATTTACCACAATAAATAGCCTTTCTGAAATTACACTTCTTAAGCGCGTTGGTGGAGGAAACTGGTTTTGTCCAGCTACGCATGAAGCTGCAACAGGTACTATTGCAATGCCTACTTGTTCTCGAATTGGTGTAAGCAATTGGTCAAACTTCGGTTTTGGTGGCGGTGGAGCAACTTTATTACCTATTGAATTAAGCTCCTTCTCGGTGAATTGTAATCCAAACGATGTTACCTTGACTTGGAAAACTGAATCTGAACAAAATAATGACTTCTTTACTATCGAATATAGTGAGGATGGTGTCAATTTTTCCCAAAAAGAAATTGTTAATGCTAAAGGAAATTCTAACAGCCTTCAGTCCTACACTTTCGATTTAGATGAATTACTTGGCTATGTCCGTCTAAAACAAACAGATTATAATGGCAAGTTCACTTATTCGGAGATTCTTGCAGTAAATTGTTCCAATGATGGTGTAATTGTATATCCTAATCCAACAAATGGCACAATAACAATTTCTTTTGATGATGTAGAAAAAGTATATTTATTCAATCAATTGGGCCAAATTGTGAAAGAATTTGATGGTTTCATGGAATCTAAAACAGTTTCTATAAGTGAACTTGCAGATGGAATGTACCACTTGAATGTAATTTCCAATGGAAAAAATTATTACAAAAAAATTGAATTACACCACTAAGTAATACTCAATTATTAATATATTTAGCGTGGCAAATAAATGTCACGCTTTTTTTTTGAAAAAATTTGAAATATTTAATAGTTATATCAATCCTTTTCTTAAGCTTAAATTTGAAAAGTCAGTTTTTTCTTAAAGCAGATACTTTGAATAAAGCGCGAACAATTTCTGCTACTGCAATAACTGCAAGTGCTTGGACTGGAAGTTTCGTTGGTCTATCAAAAATTTGGTATGAAGATTATGAAAAAACAAAATTACATAGTTTCAACGACCTAAATAATTGGATGCAAATGGATAAAGTTGGTCACATTTATTCCTCTTATCATTTTAGTCAACAAATTTCGAAAATGTACCGTTGGTCAGGTGTGAATTATAGAAAAGCTGCGGTCATTGGTTCAGTGGTTTCATGGGGATATTTATTTTCTATTGAACTGTTAGACGGAAAAAGTTCTAATTGGGGTTTTTCATGGTCTGATTTAGGCGCAAACACACTCGGTAATGCACTTTATTGTTCTCAGGAATTAATTGCCAAGAAGCAGCATTTTAAGTTGAAATTTTCCTATTTTCCAAGTGAGTACGCTCAATATCGTCCGAATGTTTTGGGAAATACTTTTCCTGAAAAATTACTTAAAGATTACAATGCACAGACGTATTGGTTGTGCTTTTCACCTGTTTTTTTTAAAAAAGAAAGCAAATTTCCAAAATGGATAAATTTGGCAATTGGCTATAGTGTTGACCAAAAATTAGTTGGCGATTTGGATGTTTTCACAAGTCCTGATGGTAAATTTTTTCAAGCAAAAAGAGAATTTGCACTCAGCTTAGACATCGATGTAAAAGCGTTAAACATCAAAAAACAATGGCTGAAGTCTCTTCTTTCACCTTTTAATTCCATAAAGTTTCCTTTTCCTTCTTTGAATTATAATGGAACAAACTTTTATGCTAAACTTTTTCAATAAAAACGCGCTAATATTTTTCGGATGTTTCCATTTTTTTCCAAAAAAAATAGGTAGGTTTGTGCAAAATTATAAAGCATGAAATTCGGAACAAAAGCAATACACGCAGGAGCTCATCCAGATCCTACAACTGGAGCAATTATGACTCCAATTTATCAAACTTCAACCTATGTGCAAGAAGCGCCAGGTGTGAATAAGGGATATGGATATGCTCGTGGTAAAAATCCAACTCGTGAGGCTTTGCAAGAAAACATCGCTGCTCTTGAAAATGGAAAACATTGTGTTTGCTTTAGTAGTGGAGTTGCTGCTACGGATGCTGTTTTGAAAATGTTGCGACCAGGTGATGAGGTGATTACTGGTGATGATTTATATGGTGGGTCGTATCGATTATTCACAAAGATTTTTGAGCCATTTGGAATTAAATTTCATTTTATTGATTTAACCAAAGCATCAAATATTGAAAAGTACATCAATGAAAACACGAAACTAATTTGGGCGGAGACACCAACAAATCCAACGATGCAAATTATTGATATTGTTGCCTGCTCAAAAATTGCAAAAGAAAATAAGTTGACGCTTGTAGTAGACAATACATTTGCTTCTCCCTATTTACAAAACCCTTTAGATTTAGGTGCTGACATTGTCATGCATTCAGTTACAAAATACTTAGGTGGACACTCTGATGTAGTAATGGGTGCTCTGATTACCAATGATTCAGCCATTCATGAGAAGTTATATTTTATTTTAAATAGCAGTGGTGCAAATCCTGGTCCCATGGATAGTTTCTTGGTGATGCGTGGAATAAAAACACTTCATTTACGAATGGAAAGACATTGTTATAATGGTAGAATTATCGCAGAATATTTGAAAAATCATCCAAAAATTGAAAAAGTTTATTGGCCAGGTTTTCCAGAACATCCAAATCATGAAATTGCAAAAAGTCAAATGCGTGATTTTGGAGGAATGATTTCCATTGTCCTTAAAAACAAAGAGATTGAAAATACCTTCAAAGTTGCTTCCTCATTCAAAGTTTTTTCATTAGCAGAATCATTGGGTGGAGTGGAATCTTTGATTAATCATCCTGCAACAATGACGCATGCATCTATCCCTAAAGAAGAACGTGAAAAAGCGGGTGTAGTTGATTCTTTACTACGATTAAGTTGTGGTGTTGAGGATGTAGAAGATTTAATTGCAGATATCGAACAAGCTTTAGGTGCTTAAATAATATTAATTCTGTCTCAACAAGGGTAATCGAATAAAGAAAATTGTTTTGTTTTCAATCGATTCAAACCAAATTTCACCCTCGTGTAGTTGAATAATTTGTTTTACCATTGCCAAACCTAGCCCCATTCCAGTGGATTTGGTGGTGAAGTTTGGCATGAATATTTTTGACCACATTTCTTCAGGAATTCCTTTTCCATTGTCTTCGATTTCGAGTAATAAATTGTTACCATCTTGCTGTAATCTAATCTTAATCAAACCTGTTCTGTTTTCAGGAATCGCTTGGATAGCGTTTTTGATTAGATTGTTAAAAACACGTAAAAGCAAATCTTTGTCACCAAAAATCAACGTGTTTTTTGCCTTATTTATTATTTCAATCTCAATTTCTTGCTCAAAAACGTTGTAAACATGCTCTATTAAAGGCAGCACATCCATTTGGCTTTTATTCTCTTTTGGCATTTTAGCAAAATTTGAAAATTCATTTGCAATTTTGGTTAAAGAATCAATTTGTTCAACGATGGAAGAAACAACTTTGTCAAGTTTCAACTTTGAATTCGGATCATCCGGGTCATAAATACGCTGTAAATGTTGCAAACTCAATTTCATAGGAGTCAGCGGATTCTTGATTTCATGCGCTACTTGTTTCGCCATTTCACGCCAAGCTGATTCCCGTTCACTTTGAGCCAATTGTTGTGCGGTAAATGCCAATTCTTCCAGTTTTTCGTTATAGTTTTTCACTAGTGCGCCAATTTCATCCTTGGAATGATAGACTATTGGCTCATTGTATTTTCCAATTTGCACCTTTGCAAAGCTGTTTTGCAATATCTTAAGGGGCGAGGTTAACCAATTTGAAATAAGGATTGATAAAATAATAGAGAAAACTAACAGAAGTATAAATACATTGATAATTGCCACCAAAAACCCTTCAATTTGATTCTCAAAGCCTTGTTGCTGTCCAAAATGTTGCAAATTAATGTAGGCTAAAAATTTTCCTTCATTGTTGAACAAAGGAACGTAAGCCGACAAATAATTTAAATTTCCTATGTTTTCTTGATGAATAAATTCACTTTTTTTACTGAAATTTAGTTGCAAATACGCCAAGGAATTTATTTGCTCACTCATCAATCCTTTGTTAAAAACTTTTGGTCGTGAGCTTGCTAAAATGTAGCCTTTTTTGTCGTATAAATTGATGTCGGTAACGAATACATTTGCAAATTTCTGCAAAATCGCCTGCATAAAATCCCCCTGTAATTCAATACTCAACTTTTTCTCTTTACCTAATTTGCTTTTCACCTCAAATTGCACTGACTTAATTTTTTCTTTAATTAGTTCTGTAGAATAATCATTGTATTGATTGCTAACAAATTTTCCACTTCCAAAACCAAAAAACAACAAGGCAATGATAACGATTGAAACCAATATTAATTGAATCTTGAAAGCTAAGGTAACATTTGAAAAATTCAAATTTTGAGAGTTTTTCAAAGCCAAAATGCAAATCAAACTAAAACCATAAAAACAAAACAAGTAAGAAAATGAGGTTAGCAATTGAAAATTAGAATGAATCTTTTGAGATAATACAATCAAGTCTCGTGAATTCTTTTTGAAATAATAGTGATTGTAATTTTCGTAATCAAAATAGGCGCTAGAATTCTTTTTCTGCTTTGAAAATAAATAATCTTCTGTTGGATATGAAAATTTACCATATTGACTAACCAACTTTCCTTTGTAATATTTTGCCAAGGAATAATTTTCAATTGCTTTAAAAACATTGGATTGATTAGAAATTAATAAACGTGGAAATCCTATTTTTTCTGGAATTCTTTTCGTTTTCAAACTGGTGTACAAAGTGAAAAATCTAGTAGAATCTGAGTTGTATATCTGCTTTTTTATGACATAACTCAACTGACTAGTATAATCCTTGATGTAAAAAATTTCTGGTGAAAGTTCTGAAATGAAACTATGTTTTTTGATGATGCCTTCAAAATATTCTCTTGTAGAATTTGGTGAACTTACGTGATTAATCAACGGATTGTTCTTTTCAAAAAGATAGTAATCAAGTTCAAAACGCTCCCAAAATTCTGTAAAATACTTACGTTCCATAAAATCCTTGAATTCTGAAACAGAAACCAAACGCGGATTCTGAAACAACTTTTGAAAATAAGGATCCTCTGAAATTAATGGACTTAGATTTAAAAACTCATATTCAGCTGAAACATCCTGATCGCTAGCAAGTTGACTAGCAAAAAGTTCACGTTCAGATTTTTCTTTTTGTTCGTAAAATACATGAATGTTGTATGAAATGAAAAAAGAAAAAACTAACAATAATAGTAGCCCATAATTGAAATTAAATTTCCCATGAGATTTAAAAACAATAAACAAGATAATTCCATCTAAAACTAGAGGCCAAGAAGAAAGACTAATTAGCTTAGAAAAATAAAAATGGTCAAGAAAAAAATAAATCAGGTTAAACGTAAAAAAAATTGAAATGAAAATTGATTTTTTGATTTTTGTTTCCTGTAGGGCATAAAATATCGCTCTAATGAGCACAAAATAAGCATAAAAGAAAATTCCAATTGAAATGGCAGCCCACAAAGAATTGATATCTAACTTAAATAATTTTTCAATTTCTATAGGAATGGATGAATCTTTCACCAAAGATTGAAACACGTTGGAAATCAATAATGTAAACAAAAAACTAAAGCCATAAATAATTATTAAAAATAACTTCGATCTATTTTCAATAATAAATTTTGACACAACACTGATAAAAAATAGGACAAAAAAACTATTAATTAGCAGCATGAATAAATTGGGAAACCAATTCGAGCTGGCATATAAACTTGGTTCAAATAATGAAATTTGATCCAAAAACGCGTAGCTATTAAGTCTCAATAGAAAGTATTGAAGTACAAGCATGACAAACGCTATACTTATTGCAAAAGTTGGTTTAATTTGGATCAGTTTTTTATAGATTCCTAAAAGGAATAAACCCAAGAATAGCACAAAAAGCAAGGTAAGCAGATTGCTTTCTAAAATGGATGTTTTCTGATTTTCTGCTTCTTGCAAAGCGAAAGAAAATTCCTTTTTATTGTTTAAAACTGGAAATGATTTTTCCTTATCAAGTGTTATTTGCGCTTCGAAAGGGAGTTTAAATTTACCATCAAATTCATTAGTTAGGTAGTCATTTTCGTATGAATATTCTTTTTTTATAAGGAAAGATGCAACAAATTTTAACCCATGAATTTCTTTTATTTTTGCAAAATACCAACCATTTTGCAACTTAACAATTCCATCCGACGGAAAATGAATATCGGCAAATCGTAAAATTGGCAACTTATTTGTATTCCAATAAATCAGTGAATCATTGCGGTAAATATGCAAGTTATATTCATCTTTCTCACTTGAAATTTGAACATACTTTAGATTTTTGTCTCTGTAGCTTGAGATTTTTGAATCTAAATAAGCATTTAGGGATACTTCTTCACGCAAAAAGTCTTCTTGGAAAGACTGAAATTCAGCTTTATGATCTGAGTAAAAAACAGAATTATAATAAATAATGAAGCAAAATAACGAGAGAAATGAAGCTACAAAAAAACCATATTTTTTAACACTTTTCACACTACGTTTTATTTTAAAATGGTTTTATCGCAAAATTCAGCCTTTTTTTGCCAATTTTTCATCGATTTGTTTCACTAAACTCACAAAATCTTCCTCAGCATGAATATCGTTTCGAAAGATAAAATGTGCCTCGTCTTTGTATGGCTCTAAATAATTAATGTAGCAAGGCAAGACATGATTTTTCCATTGATACATGATCGCTTCGTGAGAATAACCACGAGTTTCTTGGTCTCTATAAAGTCTTCTATCAAGTTGAACACTCAAATCTACGTCAATAAATACGGAAAAATCAATCATCTTTTTGACATCTTCGTAATGAAATGAAAATAAACCTTCAACAATAATTAAATCAGAAGGATTGATGGTAATTAATACGTGTTTATCTGGTGGAGCGTTAAAATGATATTCAATGATTTCTACTGCCTCACCATTTTTTAACTTTTGCAAATCAGCAACCAATCTATCTTCATGTAAAGCTGTTGGTAAATCAAAATTTACTTGTCCATTTTCATCAACAAATTGAAAATTAATGGGTTTGTAATAGTTGTCCATTGAAAAAATGGAAGGTTTTATGTCTTGGTAGTGTTTTGATAACCTTTTTAAAAGTGTTGTTTTCCCAGAGCCACTTCCTCCACATATTCCAATAATCATAACGTAAATTTTGTCTGTAAAGATAATTGTTTTCTAAATATAACGAAAAGTTTTACCTTGAATTTGAAAATTAATTTAAGCCAAAACCAAACTATTTATAAAAAAAACTATAATTTCACAAACCATTTTTGTTTTGTAACGTTTTGTTTTTAGCAAACAGAATTGACAAATTTTATTGACCATGAATTATAAAATAACATTTTTAGCTATCATCTCCACCCTGTTTTTCTCCTTCTTGTTTGAAGATGAAAAAATAAAGATTGGTGAAAAGGTAAATTTTAACAATAAAGAATTTAAAAACATCGATTCAAAATCAACAACGATTGAAAAGCAATTCGAACGAAACGGTTTAATACTTGTTTTTTCATGCAACACCTGCCCTTTTGTTGTTGGAAGCGATAACTTTGAAGGCTGGGAAAAACAATACAACGCGCTTCATGCATTTGCACAGGAAGCTGAAATAGGTTTTGTTCTTGTAAATTCAAATGAGGCAAAACGTGATAATGATGACTCTTTCAAAGCTATGAAAAATCATGCTAAAAAAAATAAATATTCAATGAAATATTTATTAGATGAAAATTCTGAATTAGCTAATTTGTTGCATGCAAAAACAACACCCCACGTTTTCACGTTTAATCCTTTAAATGAACTTGTTTATTCCGGAACTATTGATAATACTTGGGATACAAAAAGAGAAAAAGATATTTCTTACCTTGAAAATGTGATTCAACAATTAAAAGAAAATAAACAAATAACGGTTGAAGCTACAGATCCGCGAGGATGTAGTATTAAACGTGTAAAATCCAACTAATGAAAAAAACAATATTTTTTGCAGTACTTTTTCTATTTATAGCAAAACTTCAAGCTCAAACAGCAAATCTTGGAAAACCATATTCCTTTAATTCAAAAGTTTTATTACCAAAAGAAAAGTTTGTTTTGCCAAACATTAACAACCTTGAAAAATTAAATTTCTATCAAGAGCAAGCAAAGCTATCTGGTGAGAAATTACTCCAATATGGCGAACCTTTTTCTTGTGCTATTGATCTTTTTGAACAAGCAAAAAAAACCAAATTACAAAATGGAATCAATCTTTATCAATTTGTTATTGAGTCTGCAAATGCCCAATCATTAAATCTAATCTTTGATGAATTTCGATTGGAAGAAGGCACAATAATGTACATTTTTGCTGCTGACAAATCAAAATTTATTGGAGCCTATTCAAGCCTAAATAACAATCAAGCAAATGCATTGGGAACAGAATTGCTTTATGCCGATAAGATTGTTGTTGAAATTCAAGAACCTAGTGCAAATGAACAAAAATCTCGTTTAAAAATCGGGAAAATTATCCATGGCTTTTTAAACCTCGATGAATACCTTGAAAAGGACTTGAATTCTTCTGGTTCTTGTAATATCGATGTTAATTGTCCGCAAGGACTTGGTTGGGAAATTCCAAGAAACTCGGTAGCAATGATGGTAAACGGGAACGGTGGGTTTTGTACGGGTGCAATGGTAAATAACACTTCTGGACAATTAATCCCCTATTTTTTAACAGCTAATCATTGTGGAAGTAATCCTTCTAATTGGGTCTTTCGATTTAGATGGGAAAGTCCAGTTGATTCTGCTGATTGTGGAACAACTTCACCTTCAGGTAATGCTCCTGAAACAATGAATATCAATGGAGCGATTACACGTGCAAAAAATGCAGCTTCTGATTTTCATTTGGTGGAATTAAATTCCTTACCTTTAAATGAGTGGGAAGTGGTATATAATGGTTGGGATCGTTCTGAAACAAATGCAAGTTCTGGTGCAGGCATTCATCATCCAAGTGGAGATATAAAAAAGATTTCACTTTCTGTATCTCCCTTCGAAAGTGCAAGTTATACAGGAGGACCAATTCTCAATCATTGGAAGGCTTATTGGTCTGAAGGAGTAACACAAGGAGGCTCTTCAGGATCCCCACTTTTTAATCAACAAAGAAGAATTGTTGGTCAGTTGCATGGTGGAGCATCTGGTTGTAATTCAGATGATCAATCTGATTTGTACGGAAAATTCAGCGAATCTTGGATCGGAGGTGAAACAGATGACACGCGATTGAGTAATTGGCTTGACCCTCAAAATACAGGATTAACATTTATTGACGGAAATGTAGTAAATGCCGTTGACCCTTATTTAACGAATTATGTCAATGGTCTTGAAAATACTATTTGTGGTAATTTGGTAGACGCTAAAATTGTTTTATCAAACGGAGGCACAACAACACTAACAACTGCTACACTAAATTATTACGTTAACGGAGTTGAAAATGTGTACGAATGGACTGGAAACTTAGGGTTTCATGAAGTCGATACAATTACCTTAAATGATCTGAACTTAGTTGATGGAGTTAATACTTTTTATGCTCAAGTTAGAAATCCAAATGGATCACAAAATGACAATAACTTATTGAATAATGATATTAATAAATCATTTTATGTAATAACAAATGGAGATTTCTTTGAATTAAATTTGAATTTAGATTGCTATGCAGATGAGACCTCTTGGAAAATTGTTGATGTAGCTGGAAATGAACTTTTCGAAGGAGGAAACTACGAAAAACTCGATACTGCGTATACAGTGATTACAAATTTTTGCTTAAATGAAGGTTGTTATGATTTTTACATTTATGATTCCTACGGTGATGGATTAACAAGTACTGATTGTGACACGGGTTCTTACTTTATACGAAACATTAACCAAGATCAAATTGTACAACAATTACTTCCTGAAAATGCAGATTTTTTATATTCTGATGTACAAAATTTTTGCTTTGAAACAAACAGTATAAAAGAATTAACTCTTACTTCTAGTAAAATAATACCGAATCCTTCTTCAGGAAAATTTACGGTCAATTCATTAACAGATATGGAAGAAATCAGACTTATAGACATATCAGGTAAAGAAGTTGCGGTATACAAAAACCTTGCTTGTAAGCAATTTTCGATAGACTCTAAGCCTAGTTCAGGAATTTATTATGTGCAAGTCAAAACCTTAGGACTTCTTGAAAACATTAAAATAATTATCGATTAATTTTGTAAAACAAATTTTACGTTGTAATTTTACCCCAAAACTATATATAATATGAAAAAATTAATACTTCTAATTAGTGGTTTATTGTTGGGAAACATGCTTAATTCGCAAGTTATCTTAAACATTGAATCACCTGCCAGCTTAGCTGGAAATTATAACATGACTTTCGCTGATCCTGCGGACGGTTGGTCATCACCGGATATGTTAGATCCTGCAAACGCATTAACTGGAGTTCTTGCAATCGTTGACGACGGAACTGTTGGTGATTCATTAGGATGTAATGAATTAATCAATCCAACTGAAATAGCTGGAAAAATTGCTGTAGTTTACCGTGGTTCTTGTGAATTTGGTACAAAAGCATTTATGGCTCAAAATGCTGGTGCGATTGGAGTTATCCTAATCAACAATGTTCCTGGTGATCCACTTGGAATGTTAGGAGGAACAGACGGATTAAACGTTACAATTCCTGTTGCAATGATTTCTCAAATCGATGGGCAGGTAATCACAACTGTTGTGAATGATGGTCAAGATGTTACTGTTTTTATCGGTAACAAAAACGGTTTGTTTGACACTGATATGGGTGTAAAAGATTTCAGAATTCTTTTACCAACTCCAAACACAACGCACACAATGTTGGCACAAAATGGAACTGAACACAATTTCAGAGTTGGTGCTTGGTTGTACAACTACGGTGTTTTGGATCAAACAGGAGTACAATTTACAGCTGTTGTTAACCAAGGAGACAATGTTATTTACACTGAAACAGCTACTGGTTTAGATATCGTTTCTGGTGACTCTATCTACGTTGAATTGCCAGTTTTTTCTGAGGCTACTTATGCTCAAGGTACTTATACATTAAGCTATACGATTACTACGACTGCAACAGATGAATATATGTCTGACAACAATTATGACGTTGATTTCAACATCGGAAATACTGTTTTTTCACATGTAAAAACAGACGCTAACGGAATGCCTATTGCAACAACTGGATATAGAGCTACCAATGCAACAACAACATTCTCTGCATGTGTACATTTCCGCCACCCAAATGCAAGTAGATTAGCTGTTGAAGGTTTATACTTTTCAGCTTCTACAAATGCAGATGGTTCTCTAGAAGGTCAAGCATTAACAACTACTATGTACAAAATTAATGATGTATTTGGTGACTTAAATGATCTAGATTTCAATGTAACTGGAGCTGGATTGCTTGAGATTGAAGAAGTAACTTCAGGTGAATATACTTACCAAACAGATACAATGGAATTTAATACGGTTTATGCTCCATTTTCTGCAAGACAGCCATTAATTGATAATCAAAGATATATGTTTTGCGTTTCTACTTTTGATGTAAATACGTATATTGGATATGGTGATTTGGATTATAGCTGGACAATTGATACAGTATTGCAACCAATGTTCCCAATTCAAGTGAACTCTGAATGGGCAATTTTAGGTTTCGGTGGAGAATCTGCTGCAATAGGTGTAAGAATGATTGAACCAACAGTAAATGGCGCTCCAGTTGCGATTAATGATTATACATCTACACCATACCAAACTGCTGTAACAATCAATCCTTCTACAAATGATTTAGATTTATCTGGAGCAGTTGTTCCTTCTTCTGTAACAATTGTTGGGACGACAGATGGAACAGCAACAGTGAATGCAGCAGGTGCAATTACTTTCACACCTGCAAATGGATTTACAGGTAATGGTACAGTTACTTATTCAATTTGTGATAATGGTACACCTCAATTATGTGCGACTGCTGTCATTACAATTACAGTGATTAACACAGAGCCAACTGCGGCAAATGACCAATTCATTACTCCATATTTGACTCCAGTTACTTTCAATGTTACAACAAATGACACAGATGCTACTGGTCAAATCGATCCTTTAAGTGTGACTATTGTATCTCCATCAACTGACGGAGAAACAACTGTAGATCCATTAACAGGTGAAATCACATTCACGCCAAACGTTGATTTTTCTGGATTAACTTCATTTAGTTACTCTGTTTGTGATAATGGAACACCAGTTTTATGTTCTACAGCAGATGTAATTGTAGTTGTTGGTCAAAATTCAATTAACGAAAACTCATTATTCTCAGCTGTTTATCCAAACCCAACTGCAAGTGTTGTTTATGTTAAAGGTGAAAATTTAGCTAACTTTACAACTGTTGAATTGAAAGATCAGTTAGGAAGAACAGTTAAATCATGGACAATTAACTCTACTGACTTAGAATTAGATCTTAAGTCTGTTGATGCTGGAAACTATTTCTTACAATTTGTTGGAACTTCTCTTTCTACAGTGGAGAAAATTCAAATCGTAAAATAAGTTTAACTTTTTTTAAAGAATCCGCTTCTTACCGTTCATTCGGAAGGAAGCGGATTTTTTATTTAATATCCTTTTGCTAAAACGATATATTTTTTCTATCTTTGCACTCCAAAAAACATCATGGCTCAAGGTATAAAAATATTTGCAGGACGTGCATCCCAAGAAATTGCTGAAAGAATTGCAAAATCCTATGGGACAAATTTAGGTAAGGTAACCGTACTTGAATTTAGCGATGGAGAGTTTCAACCTTCTTTTGAAGAAACCGTCAGAGGTCAAGATGTTTTTATTGTACAATCTACAATGCCCCCATCTGATAATTTATTTGAGTTATTGTTGATGGTTGATGCTGCTAAAAGAGCGTCAGCAAGAAAAATTGTTGCGGTGATGCCTTATTTTGGTTTTGCACGACAAGATAGAAAAGATAAACCAAGGGTCGCAATTGGAGCTAAATTAGTTGCTAATATGTTGATGGCTGCTGGGGTTAATCGAATAATTACAATGGATTTACACGCAGACCAAATCCAAGGTTTTTTTGAGGTTCCAGTTGATCATTTGTATGCCTCTACGATTTTTTATTCTGAGATTGAAAAACTCAATAATGGAAATTTAATCATGGCTGCTCCAGATGCTGGTGGTACAAAGCGAGCAAATTCTTATGCAAAAAAATTAAATACAGGTCTTGCAATTTGTCATAAACAAAGAAAAAAACCAAATGAAATTGCAGAAATGACAGTCATTGGTGATGTGGAAGGTAAAGATGTCATTTTGATCGATGATATGTGCGACACAGCTGGAACCTTAACAACATCTGCCAATTTGTTTATGGAAAAAGGTGCAAAAAGTGTTCGTGCATTTTGTACACATGCCGTATTATCTGGACCTGCATTTGAACGAATTGAAAATTCAATGTTAACAGAATTGTTTGTTACTGACACAATTCCTTTAACAAGAACAAGTCCAAAAATTAAAGTATTAAAAACGGATGAACTTTTTGCTGATGTTATTCATAGTGTTATGGAAAACAAATCAATCAGTTCACATTTTATAGTTTCGTAATAAATAACAAATAAATAAACAATGAAAGTAGCACAATTGAGCGGTTCGTTAAGAACGAGCGTAGGGAAAAAAGATGCTAAAGCATTGAGAGATGCAGAGAGAGTACCGTGCGTAATTTACGGGCAAGGAACTCAAACTCATTTTTCTGCAAGCAAAAATGATGTTGAAAAATTAGTTTTCACACCAGAAGTTTACCAAGTTGAAATTGATATCGATGGTAAAAAATCGAAAGCAATTATTCAAGACATTCAACAAGATCCAATTAAGGACACAGTTAGACACATTGATTTCTATGAATTAGATGACAAGAAACCAGTTAAAGTTGGTTTGCCAGTTCGTTTAACAGGAGCTTCTCGTGGTGTATTAGCTGGAGGTAAATTATTACAAGTTTTTAGAAGATTAACTGTTGTTGCTTTGCCAAGTGCATTGCCAGATTCAGTTTTAATCGATATTACAAAATTACGTATTGGTCAATCAATTCGTGTTAGTCAAATCGAGGCAGATGGACTTAAGTTTTTAGAACCAGCTAACGCTGTTGTTGTTTCTGTGAAAATGGCTCGTGGTGCTGCAAAAGGTTCTGATGCAGATGACGAAGAAGAGGAAGAAGCATAGTTTTTTCTTAACATACAATTTAAAATCCTGGTTTGAAAAAATCAGGATTTTTTGTTTAGTGTATATTAACCCAAAAAGATGTTATTATTCTAAATTTTATTTCTACAATCTAATTCTGCTTATTAATTTTTCGATGCCAATTTTAATATTTTTAAAAAGTTTACCTTTACAAAATATAAAGCGGAACTCAATTTTAGAATCAAAGAGAGTTTAACAATTTGAATATTTTATTGATGAAAGAAAATAAACCATATTTAATAGTTGGAGGAGGAATTGCTGGGATTACTTTGGCGCATGAAATGTCAAATCGAAAGCTAAATTATTTTATCCTCGATAGCGGTGTAAATCACAGTTCTAGAATTGCTGCTGGAATTATTAATCCTGTTGTTTTTAGGAGAATGGCTTTAAGTTGGAGAATCGAAGAGCTATTGCCGAAGGCGCTGGTTTTTTACAAAGAACTGGAAAAGGAATTTTCGTGTAGTTTAATTCATAAAATCCCTATTAGAAGGGCTTTTGCTCATCAACAAGAACTCGACTTGTGGTCAAAAAAACTTACTGAAGAAAGTCATAGTAAGTATTTGAAAGAATTAAATACTAATGATTTGGAGAATGATGTAATTAAGCATTCTTACGGAACAGGAATGGTCAAGGAGTCATACTGGATAGACACGAAGCTATTAATCAATAAATACCATCAAAAATTGCAAATTGAGGAGAAGCTTCTTTATGATAGCTTTGACTATTCGCAAATAAATGTTGAAAGTTGTCAATATAAGGATGTGCAATATGAAAAAATTATTTTTGCTCAAGGATATCACGGCATAGAAAATCCTTTTTTCTCTTACTTACCTTTGCAAGCAACAAAAGGGGAATTGCTTACAATTAAAAATGAAAATCTTTCTCAAGATGAATCCTATAATTACAAATGTTTTGTCCTGCCAATTGGAAATAATGAATTTAAAGTAGGAGCAACTTACACCTGGAATAGTCCAAATGTTGAATTAAGCCTTGAAGCAAAAGATGAGTTGTTTCAACATTATTCTAATTTAATAAATTCTGGTGGAAAAATTGTTAATCATGAAGCTGGCGTAAGGCCGACGGTTTTGGATAGAAGACCTTTAGTTGGTGAACATCCTACCATCAAAAATCTATATATTTTTAATGGTTTGGGTGCAAAAGGATATTTAATTAGTCCAATGTTAGCGGAGGAATTTTTATCTTATTTGCTTGATGGAGTTGAACTTGATAAGGAAATTGATATTAAGCGTTATCAAAAAGATTAAACCAATTTGTCAGTTAAAATTCGCATTTCTATAACTGGCGAAATTTTTTCGTAGATAATATTGTAAACTGCTTCAACAATTGGAATTTCAACTTGAAACTTTTTGTTGATTTCCATCACACATTTCACTGCATAATAGCCTTCAGCGACCATTTCCATTTCTAATTGGGCAGTTTTGACAGAATAACCTTTTCCAATCATAAAACCAAATGTTCTATTTCTTGAGAATTTGGAGTACGCAGTCACTAATAGATCTCCTAAATAGGCGCTTGATTTCACGTCTCGATGAATGGGGCTAACTTCATCGATGAAGTTTTCAATTTCTTGAATAGCATTTGCAATTAATACGGATTGAAAATTATCACCATAACCTAGGCCGGCACATATTCCAGACGCAATCGCATACACGTTTTTCAAAACAGCTGAAAGTTCCGTTCCAAATAAATCATCAGAAATTGTTGTTTTGATATATCTACAGGCCAATGTATCTGCCATGTTTTGGGCAACGCGATCATCTTGACAAGCAATTGTAAGGTATGAAAGACGCTCTAAGGCAACTTCTTCTGCGTGACAAGGTCCACAAATGATTCCAATTTTGCTATATGGTGTTCCTAATGTTTTGTGAATAAATCGCGCAGGAATTGCATTGTATTCAGGAATAATTCCTTTTACAGCTGAAAAAACAACTTTTCCTTCAAATAGTTTTTTGTCAATATTTTCAAATAGTTGAAACAAAAATGCCGATGGTGTTGCAATAATAACAATGTCAGCATCTGTAATTATTTCAACTAAATTTGTGGAAATCGTTAGTTTACTAGTGTCAAATTCAACAGATTGAAGGTATTTTGGATTGTGTTTAAATTTTGCAATGTGATTTACTGCATCTTCTGAACGCATCCACCATTTTACATTGTCTAAATTGTTTCCAAGGATTTTAACTAAAGCAGTTGCCCAACTTCCGCCTCCGATAACTGCTATTTTTTTTTGTTTTGACATAGTTTTAGAAACACAAAGTTATTAATTTTTTTGAAATTCCGAAATTTAACAAATGATTTTTTTCTCAGATTTTTCTTAGTAAATAAAATTCAGTACCTTTGTGCAAAATTTAGTATCATGATGATTTTAGGTGTAATGGGTCCTTGGCAAATTGTTTTAATTTTAGCAATTGTCGTTTTATTGTTCGGTGGGAAAAAAATTCCAGAATTAATGAAA
Source organism: Crocinitomicaceae bacterium (assembly GCA_044348665.1). Classification (GTDB taxonomy): domain Bacteria; phylum Bacteroidota; class Bacteroidia; order Flavobacteriales_D; family Crocinitomicaceae; genus M2408. Next base: position 5,609 of record JBIKSI010000026.1, on the reverse strand, counting down.
GGTTTAGGAAAAGGAGTAAAAGAATTTAAAGACGCTTCTAAAGGAGAAACTTCAGCAGAAACAAGCACTGAGGTATCGACAGAAGAAAAAAAATAATTCAAATTTATGTATTCAACTTTTGCTGAAGTAAAAAATGCACTTTCTTCAGGTGTTACTGTTTTGGGCATACTCGAAGCATATCTTGATGAAATAGAAAAAAATAAAGACCTAAATGCTTACTTGGAGGTTTTTACTGATTCTGCTAAAGAGCAAGCAATTTTAGTTGATGAAAAGTTAAAAAATGGTACTGCTGGAAAGTTGGCAGGAATGGTTTTAGCTATTAAAGATAATATTTGTTACAAAAACCATAAGGTTTCTGCTTCCTCAAAAATTTTGGAAGGTTTTGAATCCTTATACACAGCAACAGCGCTTCAGCGTTTGATAGACGAAGATGTGATTATCATTGGACGCACGAATTGTGATGAATTTGCAATGGGTGGTTCTAATGAAAATTCAGCTTATGGACCTGTAAAAAATCCCTTAGACAAAAATACGGTACCTGGTGGTTCATCTGGTGGATCTGCAGCCGTTGTTGCAGCTAAATTATGTACCGTTTCTTTAGGAAGTGACACGGGTGGTTCTATTCGTCAGCCGGCATCTTTTACTGGGATAATTGGAAGTAAACCAACTTATGGACGAGTAAGTCGCTATGGCTTAATAGCTTATGCCTCTTCCTTTGATCAAATTGGAGTTTTTTCAAATTCAATCGAAGATAACGCCTTGGTGTTAGAAATAATGGCAGGAAAAGATGAAATGGACAGTACAAGTTCTTCTGTTCCTCATTCAAGTTACCTTCCAAATCCAAGTGTTGGAACAATAAAAATTGCCTACATCAAGGAAGCTTATGAAAGTGAAGGTTTAGATCCAACTATCAAGGCAAATTTTGATGTTTTATTTGAAAAGTTAAAAAGTGAAGGGCACACAGTTGAAGCGGTTTCATTCCCATACTTGGATTATATGGTTCCAGCATATTATGTGCTAACAACGGCGGAAGCTTCTTCAAATCTGTCACGTTTTGATGGTGTACATTATGGTTACCGTGCAAAAGATGCAGTTGGAGTTGAACAGACCTACAAAAAATCTCGTTCAGAAGGTTTTGGCTTGGAGGTAAAGCGTAGAATTATGGCAGGTACATTTGTACTTTCCCATGGGTATTACGATGCTTACTATACGAAAGCTCAACAAGTAAGACGAGTTTTACAAAATAAGACCAAAGAAATTTTCACAGATTTTGATTTAATTTTAATGCCGACGACACCAAGTTCAGCTTTTGAATTAAATTCAGTGAAAGATCCAATTCAAATGTATTTGCAAGATATATTCACTGTTCATGCAAATTTGACTGGAAATCCAGCAATTTCCATTCCTTTTGGCAAAACCGAAAAAAATATGCCTTTCGGTTTACAAATTATGGGAAAAGCATTTGCTGAAAAAGAACTATTTGATTTTTCTGCTTATGTAGAAAAGTTAAATTCAAACTAAAAAATTCCTTATGCTTTATTTTCGTGTTACAATCTTTTTACTTTTCATAGGAATATCGACTGTTTATGCACAAAACAGAAAACCAAAACCTGTAGTAAAAGATTCGCTAACAAGTGAAGCATTTTTAAAAGTCATTGAAAATTCATTAGAGAGCTTTTATGCAGAATATGCGAATCAATCGAATTATGATTCAATCATTAACGCATTAGAATTTGAACCAAATGAAATTCCCGATGTGAGCGATGAAGTGATTTGTCAGCGATTGGAAAAGATGAACGAAATGTCTCCTTTTCATTTAGATTGCAACTCTTCAACCATTTCTGTGATCAAATTTTTTGCAAGTAAACGCAGAAGTTTTATTCGTATTGCTTTAGGTCGTTCTAAGCTGTATTTCGACATGTATGAAGAAGCTTTAGCCCGTCATGATTTGCCTTTAGACTTGCGTTTTCTCTCTGTAATTGAAAGTGGATTGCGTCCGCAAGTAAAATCTCCAGCTGGAGCATTGGGATTATGGCAGTTTATGTATGGAACTGGAAAAATGTATGGTTTAAATGAAAATTCTTGGTTCGATGAACGCATGGATCCTTATAAATCTACCGATGCGGCTTGTCGTTATTTAAAAAAATTATACAACATTTACGGAGATTGGAATTTGGCACTTGCTGCCTACAATGCTGGTCCGGGTAACATCAATAAAGCAATTCGTCGTTCTGGAGGTAAAAGAACTTATTGGGAAATACGTCCTTTTTTGCACAAAGAAACGCAAGGGTATGTACCAAATTTCATTGCAGCGGCTTATTTAATGACTTATCATGCAGAAAACAATTTGATTCCCATGGAGGCAAAAATTCATTATTCTCAATTGGATACAATGTGTTTGACCAAAGGTGTTCACATGGAAACAATTGAAAGAATTAGTGGATGGGAATTAGATGAAATTAAATTGTTGAATCCAATTTATAAACGCACTTACATCCCACTTACCTTACCAAACCAATGCATTAGTGGATCATTAGGAAAAATTGGAAAGCTTGTTTCCTTGGAAGATTCTTTATACGCTTTAGAGAAAAAACTTTATGGTTCTGGAGGTGCACCCATAGTAGAAAAAAATCTACAGGTTAGCAATCAAAACTCAGAAAATTCAACTGTAACTGATGAAACTACAACTGCGAAGGATTACACCAATCACAAGGTAAGAAAAGGTGAAACTTTGACTTTAATTTCAAAAAAATATAAGGTAAAGGCTAGTCAGATAATGGAGTTAAACAACTTGCGTTCAACTAAAGTTCCAGTTGGTAAGATATTAAAAATTCCGACAGCAACGCAAGAATTGGAAATTGAAAATCAAGTTGTTAGTTCTGCCGATTCCATCATGGGATTAATTTATTATGATTCAATAGTTACTGTTTATCATACTGTTCAACGAAACGAAAACATTGAAGTAATTGCACAAAAATTTAACGTAAAAGCGGAGGATATCATAAAGTGGAATAATTTGAAAGACAATTGGTTAAGTATTGATCAACGACTATTAATTGTCACTAAATTAAAAATTTCTAAACCTGGAATGGTTTTAAATGAAAACAAAATTGCAGCAGAAGAAATTAAAGAAAAAGTGGTTGCTCCGCAAAAGAAATATTACACGATAAAATCGGGAGACTTGTTTAATCGAATTGCGCAAAAACATGGTTTAACTACCCAACAACTTCAGAAATTGAATCCTGGTGTTAAACCTGATAAAATTAATGTGGGTCAAAAATTGAGGGTGAAATAATATTTGTTGCCCTTCTAAAAATAAAAACACCACACAATTGAAATTATGTGGTTCTCATTTGTTTTAGGTAGATTATTTGAATATTGTAAGGAGTATAAATCAATTAATCCCAAGTTTCGTAATTGCCTCCTTTGTTTAGATAACCCCACTGCTTGTTTTCCTCTTCTTCCTCCACTTTTTCTAAACGAATAATTTCATTTCCAAAACGTGCAATTTTATTTTTCGGAATTTCAACGATGATAATTACCTTCTGTGATCTTATTTTTTCTGATCTTGAAAAAGAAAACTCTGGACTAATTAATAATTTAGTTGAATCAATTCTAATTTCATGTTGAATGTTTCTCGCTTTTTTCAAGGCTCTTTCGTAGGAATATGAATTGGCACTTAGGTTTTGATATACATGAAACAAACTATCTTTTGACTCTCTGTAAATCAATTCAATACCTGACGCCATGAGAAGATTTTCTTTTACCAAAATTGGATTTTCAAAACGATTATTTCTCGTGTTTTTTTCAACATAACCACCTAAATCAACGTATTTTTTAGTTAAAACATCTATTTGTAGTTCAGGAACATTTAAAGTAGATATTTCTTTTTCTATTTCAGCTTCTATTGCCACATCACGACCAGTTTTGATTCCCAAGTTAATGCAAATTGCAGATCCAATTATTCCAAATCCAATGAGTGATAGGGACGAAATTTTCACCCATTTTGATTTGATTCGCATGAAAATAAATGTTCCGTTTGAAATTAAGAATATGATTACAGAAAATGCAGTTAGGAAAATTCCAAACCAAGCATAAAACACATCATTTGAATCGCTTAGAAGAAGTTCACCAATTTGATTCGCAGACAAATATGCTCCAGATTCTGAAATGATTGGAATGAAACGTAAACCTCCAAAAAATAAAATTAGAAAAACAACCAAGAAAAATAATCCAGTTCCAATCAGGGCAAAACCTATGACTGACGATAAAATTCTCCCGATTCTACTGAATCTTTTTGAATAGTCAGAATCACTGCGTAAACGATCAGCAAAGGAACGCGAACTAGAATGGATTCGTTGTGCAGCTTGCTCAATCTCTTCTTTGACATTGTCAACCGTAATAGGTTTTCCTTGCATTTTTAGTCGATCTATAGTGGAAGAAGTTTTTGGAATAACAATCCAAAGGATGATGTACAACGGAATTCCAAATCCTCCGATGAAAAGAAAGATTAGAAATAGAATTCTGATTAGCATTACATCAATGTGGAAGTAATTAGATAATCCTGCGCAAATTCCAGCTATTTTAGCATGGTCAATGTCTCTGTAAAAATGCTTTTGTTTGTCGCTTGCTTGTTCAAAATTGGCAAATTTTTGTTCTGTATTTTCACCATCATCCTGGATGTAATCTTCAGGTCGACCAAGTGTTGCTAAAATTGATTCAATGTCTTCTTTTTCAATTACTTGTTTTTTATCAGAAAGTTTTTCTTGGCACAATTCGGCGATTCGAAGTTCGATGTCTTCGATGATGTCCTTGGAACCTTTTTGTCCTTGTAGATTTTTTTCCAAGCGATTCATATATGCATACAAAAGTTCGTAAGCATCTTCTTCAATCATGAAATTTAATCCTTTAATATTTATGGAAACTGTCTTTTTCATAAGTTCTAGTTATTTAAGATTAGTAATTTTTTGTACCGCATAATTTAAATCAGACCAAGTTGTGGCCAATTCTTCTAAAAATGCTTTTCCCATTTTTGTGATGGAATAATATTTTCTTGGTGGACCAGATTGTGATTCCTCCCAGCGGTAACTTAATAATTCCATATTTTTTAGTCTTGTTAAGAGCGGATAAAGTGTTCCCTCTACCACAATCAGTTTGGCTTCTTTCAGCTTTTCCAGAATTTCAGATGGATATGCTTCTTGCTGATTTAAAATCGACAAAATGCAATATTCCAAAATTCCTTTTCGCATTTGAGCCTGTGTATTTTCTAAACTCATGACAATTTTGTTTTTACTTTTATCACTATTGACATTGCAAAGATATGTATAAAACATTGTATTATGCAATACATAGTACTAAAAAATTTATTATTTTAACATACATTTACAATTCTTAAACCAGTAAATAGAGTAAAATTAGCGCACAAACATCTAATATACAATATGTTATTTTCGAAACACTATTAAAAGAATATAAAAAATAACACTACTAACCGACTAAAATATTTTAATGAAAAGGGCTAATTTTTGAAGTTAGCCCTTTTTTTCGTACTTTTTCAATCGGCAAAAAGAAAAAAGTATGAGTATCAAAGATAGTGAAAAAAAGTTTGT
>JBIKSI010000240.1:0-2689 GCA_044348665.1 Crocinitomicaceae bacterium | reverse complement strand
ATGTAATGACTTTATTATTTGTTGGAACGCTTGTGTTTTCTTTTACTTATATGAAAGAAGACACCTTAGCTTACATCAAAAACGAAAAACGAATCATTAACCATAGCGAGTTAATTTCTTTGATGAGTGACGAACAAATTTCAGCGCTTAAAACAAGTGTAAACAAATCAGATTCAGCTTTATTCGCAAAAAAAGACGGAGATTTAGAGCGTTATTTAGACAATATCTCTGACGAAAAATACGAAAAAGCCATCAATAGTTTACATTTAAAGGATTCAGAAAAATACATTTCAGGATTTAGTTTGTTTTCTGAAAAAATTCCTTTTTGGATTTTCGTCATCATAACACTTTTATTAACGATATTTTCTGTAACAAAAAACCTATCATTGATACCACTTTTAGGCTTAATTAGTTGTCTTTATATGATGAGTGAACTTGGTATTTCCAATTGGATAGGTTTCGGTATTTGGTTACTTGTCGGTTTACTAATTTATTTTTTGTACAGTAAGAAAAATAGTAAATTGAATTTTGTCAAACCTTAAAATGAAATTTATTTACTTTAAGATTTCACTTTTTATTCTAAGTTCTTGTTTTGTAGGTCAAAAAAAGTACAATCTTCTCAAACAAGAAATAGAAGTAATAAAATCCGATTTAAAAGATGATGACAAAGATGGAGTTCCAAATTATTTAGATTAGAACAAAATACGGATTCCTTGTCTCAAGTTGATAATCAAGGATGACAAAAATCTAATATTTGTTGGGGGAAAATTAACTAAGTGAAGTTATACTGCTTATAATCTTAGTTCTATTTTGAAGAATTAAACGAACCAACAGGAACTTTCGAAAATGAAATTACTTTTCCCCAATTAACTTTCAATATTAACTATTTCGTTGTGCTAAAAATAGAAGCAATTACTTTTGAATAAAGAGCAGATATGCATGAATGATAAAAACAACTGTGACAAATCGATATTCATTAATGTTCCTTTAACGTTTTACCAATTTAATTTCAGTTGAAATTGAACTCATAAAAACCCGCGATCTCCAATACAAACAAAATTTAACCTGATTATTTTTGCAATATACTGTTACCTTTCTCGGCAATAAGTCTTCTTGCCTCTTGAATTGTAATTCGTTCACCTAAGAAATATGCTGCCACAAATGCATCTTGCGCAAAACCAAACTTTCTAAGTTCTCTCCATTTCTTATCAGCTTCATCATAGTCAGTATAGACATTGATACTATATCTATGAATTCCATCATCAGTTTTAGTAACAAGAACCTTTCCAAGTTTACCAAATTTATTGTTTTTCAATTCTCTGCGGTAAGCACCAATTTGAACAGTAAAGAACAGTCCTTGCAAATACTCACCCGATGCTAGAACTCGAATATCATCTTGGTTTTTGGAAATCGTTTCAATGAAAGCCAATCTATTGTGTTTAATTATTTTTCTATTTTCTTCAGATAATTTTGCTTTCTTACGACCTTCTCCAATAGTTAAAATTCGATCTTCCGCAACACCCCTTTCAACCAAAGCAGCTTTTATTTGATTTGCTCTGCTTTGCGATAATCCATCTGTATAAATTTCATCTCCAAAGTCATCTGTAAAGCCATAAATCATGATTTTTTTATCTGGATTAGCAAGCATGCATTTAGCAATAGAATCTAAGTAAGGTATGTATGATTCTTGGATTTCTGATCTCGCTCCTTTGAATTGAAAAATCGGATAATGGTTTAGGTTGCAATCAAAACTTAACTCGGGTTTAGGACAACCATCAAATTCAATAATTCCAAATACATTTGGACAAAAATCGAGACTATCTAAAATTCCATCTTCATCTTGGTCATAATTTACTTTGACAATTAAATTTGAGTCAATTTTTACAATTGTGTCCTCAATTTCAATTATTTCCTTGTAGTTATACCAGTCAACATGCGACTTTTCTTTCCCAAAATAATATGATACACCTGCTGAAATATTAGCAACAGTTCCGTAGGAGCTCAACGCACTGTTTTTAAAGTCGAAATTGTATCTTGGATTAATAACGGAAACAAAAGAAATATCAATATTCGTTGCAATTCTATCAGTTATTTTAAATTGTGGAGATAATCCAACAACGAAATTAAATGCATTGTCCATTGTCTTTTTTCCAGTTGAATTTATGGTAGTATCTCCACGTAAAACAGAAAATCCAAAACCCGTATGTGCAATTAATCCAAATTTTTCTGTCCAATCAACAAACTGTAAGACTTTTCCGATGTTAGACACTGCTTGAATATTGATTCGATAAAGCTGGGAATTAAATTTCAAGCTATTACTGTAAACCTTAAATTCGTCATTTTTAAACCTGTCAAAACCCAAATCTGCCTTAAATCCAAATCTATTTGTTAACATGTATCTCGCACCAATATCAGTATGTAAAAGTCCTAAATAATTTGCATAATAACTTGGACTCAAATTTGAAATAGGATTTGTAGACCCTAAATTATAGTCTAAGGATAATTTGTTATTCTTAATACCAACTTGAGAGAATGAAGTTTGAAAACAAACTAATGAAACTAGGAAATAAAGGATCTTCATTTTAATTTTATTTAATAATTTTTTCTTTTCCAATCGTAATGCATCGGACTTTTTCCAATATACCAAGAAAAACCTGTTGTAAAATCAAGGATAATTCCATCAAAACCA
>JBIKSI010000129.1:0-9641 GCA_044348665.1 Crocinitomicaceae bacterium | reverse complement strand
CCTTAAATTATCTAACCCCAAATGAATATTTTTATCAAAACAAAAAAGTGTCCTAAAAACACCTTAACTTTGATAAAAAGTTGTCCAAGATTTTGGGACTATTATACTTTACATCATAAAGCTCCGCCAAATCTCTATCCAACATTACACTTTTATTTCTTAGTTGATAAATTTTACTAATTATTGTTTCGTCTGGAATGATAAAAGATTCACTCATTTTTTTGTATTTAGATTAACAAATATACAAACTTGATATCACACCGCGAAGCAGCATCGAAGATAAATTGTGATGTCAAGATTTTGGAAGGGGCAAATTATCTTAGGTAATCCTAAGCATCGTAATAGTATAGAAGTATATCATTGGGAATAGAAGGTTACAAAATTCGTAATATTCATTTACTTTGACTTGGTTTGCTTAATTTTAACCATGGTTTCTTTTTCCAATATTGACCAGGTGTAAACTTTAGTGAATCAGGTACCTTTTTATCAAAAATTGCATATGCCTTTGATGGATCTTTTTTAGAGAAAATTAGAAAAAATCTTGAACCTTTTGAAACCTTTATATCACTCATAGTATTAATGGGAAAAGAACTATTGTATTCTTCGCCTTTGTAAACATATGAATAACCAGCAAATTTTGTCCCATCGGCATTGAAGGAAAAATCAGTAATTTCACTGATTGTATAAAATCCATCATTTTCAATTTCCTTTTTTGATAACCATTCATAAAAAATCATCAACCCAATTATAAATGATAAACCAACAATTTGAAAAAAAAATAAACGTTTTGTTATCATTATTGCCTTTCAAAATTAAATTGTTAATTTGTTTGATTTGTCAACATTTCAAGTGTTTTTTGAATTAAATAAGAATAATTTGCTCATCTATTAAACCTTAACTTTTCAATTTCCCTTCCCATTTACTTACCGCACTTGTTGCTAAGGCATTCCCTAAAACGTTTGTCATACTGCGGGCCATATCGCAAAAGTGATCAATCGGTAAAATCAAGGCTATTCCAGCTGCTGGAATGTTGAACATCGAACAGGTTGCAACCACTACGATGAGAGATGCCCTTGGAACTCCTGCTACGCCTTTACTCGTCAACATTAAGACCAATAACATCGTCAATTGCTCCGTAATACTCATATCGATGCCGTAAACTTGTGCAATAAAAATACTTGCAAAAGTCATGTACATCATACTTCCGTCCAAATTAAACGAATATCCCAATGGCAAGGTGAAAGAAACAATCTTGCTGTCGCAGCCAAAGCGCTCCAATTCTTCTGTTAATTTCGGGAAAACGGCTTCACTACTTGTTGTCGAAAAAGCAATCAATAAGGGACTTTGAATACGTCTGAGTAAGGTCCATAAACGGTTTTTTAAAATCAAATATCCAACAGAAAGCAAAACAATCCACAAAATGATGATCCCAATTAAAAAGGCAAGTAAATAATTTGCATAAAGGGAAAATATTCCGAAACCATTAATCGCCACTGCTGCTGCTACTGAACCTAAAACTCCAATCGGAGCAACCCACATGATGTATCCAACCATTTTTAAAATGACATGGGAAACAGTATCTAAACTTTTGATCAATGGTTGACCAATTCTTCCCAAAGAAGCCAAGGCAATTCCAAACATAATCGCGAAAACCACAATTTGTAAAATTTCGTTCGTTGCCATTGCCTCAATCACACTTTTCGGTACCACGTGATTCACAAATTCTGCCAAGGAAAATGAATGTGTTTTTTCAATTAATTCGGTAGCTGCGGAGGCATCGGCTTCAATTTTTAAGCCAACACCAGGTTTCATCACATTTACTAAAACCAAGCCTAACAAAAGCGAAACCAAAGAAGCTGAAATAAACCATCCCATCGCTTTTAGCCCTACTCTACCAACCATTTTCATGTCACCCATTTTCGCAATTCCAACAACCAAGGTTGAAAATACAAGTGGAGCAATGATCATTTGTACCAAACGGATAAAAACGGTTCCTAATAATTTAATGTTTTTCGAGAAAACTTCTTTACTTTCAGGCATCGCATAATGAACGTAAGCACCTATTCCAATTCCTAAAAGCAAACCAATAATAATTGTGATAAATAATTTGTTATTTTTCATTTTCTCTGTTTTAAGTCGTGAATTTAAGTTTTTTTTTAAACATAGAATTAAAGTGTACAATAATATTAAAAATTTTCGTTTATATTTGAAACTAATTTTCCAATTTATTCTCCAATGAAGTATTTACTGATCTTCCTTCTGATTTTTACAGCAACTAACTCATTTTCTCAAGATAAAAGAACAATTTCTGGCTACATCAGTGATGAAAATACTGGTGAAAAATTGATTGGAGCAATTATTTATGATACAGTTTCAAAAAAAGGTGCCGCAACCAATGAATATGGCTTTTTTAGTTTAACAATTCCTGCAAAAGATGCCTATTTACGTGTTTCTTACTTCGGAATGAAAACAAAATATACCTTTTGTGCTTTGGGAAGGAAAGAAATAAATATTTCATTATCTAACATCACTGATATTGAAGAAGTTACTGTTTCAAGTGAAGGAGCAAATAGAAATGTGGAATCCAGCGGAAGTGGAACGATTGAATTACAACTTGATAAACTCGGGAAAATCCCAATGATTTTAGGAGAAAAAGATGTTCTCCGAATGATTCAACTATTGCCTGGCGTGAAATCGGGTGGTGAAGCTTCTAGTGGAATTTACGTTCGTGGCGGAGGTCCTGATCAAAACTTAATTCTTTTGGATGGAGTTCCTGTTTACAATACGCAACATCTTTTTGGATTCTTTTCGATTTTTAATTCCGATGCACTTTCAAATGTCACCTTGATAAAAGGCGGATTTCCAGCGAGATATGGCGGACGTGCTTCCTCCGTGTTGGACATGAGAATGAAGGAAGGAAATTTAAAAAATTACAACGTCGAAGGTTCAACTAGTTGGATTTCTACCCGAATTTTAGTCGAAGGCCCAATCAAAAAAGATAAAACCTCCTTTGCATTCAGTGCCAGAAGATCTTATTTGGATGTTTTTTATCGTCCATTTTTATTGGCACAAGGAAACGATGGTGGATTTTATTTTCATGACACCAACCTAAAAATTCAACATAAAATCAACGAAAAACACCACCTTTTTGTAAGTGGATATTTCGGAATGGATAAATTGTTTTTCAAGTTAAAATTCCCAGATTTTTACGACGATGACGGTACAAAATATTCGTCAGGAGCAGGTTCTCATCTGAAATGGGGAAATTCACTTGCCGTTGTGAGATGGAATTACAAAATAAGACCTAAATTATTTTTAAATACCACTGCCACTTATTCCAAATACAACTTTGACATCAACATCAATCAATTTTACAACGTTACAGAAACCAATGGAACCGAAACAAAATCGAGTTTAGAGGTTGGGTATTTCTCAGGAATCCAAGACTGGAATATCAAATCAGATTTTACTTATTTCCCAAATCCAAATCATCACATCAAATTTGGAGTTTCGGAAACTTACCACACCTTCTCCCCCGGAATTACCTACATTACCTTGGATGATAATTCCATGGATTTGGATACTACTTTGGGTTCAGATAAAGCCTATTCGCATGAAATTTCGATGTATTTTGAGGATGATTTTAAAGCGTCTAATCGTTTGAAAATAAATTATGGAGTTCACAACACCTTCTTTTTGACCTCAACAAAATCTTACGCAGCCTTGCAACCAAGATTTAGCGCAAATTACATGTTAAATGAAAATGCAAGTTTGAAACTAGGTGCTACTAGAATGGCTCAATTTTTACACCTTTTGTCTAATTCTGGAATTGGTTTACCAACGGATTTGTGGGTTCCTGCAACAGCACTGATTAAACCAGTAATTGCAAATCAAGTCAACATTGGATACCATCAAGAAATTTTGAAACAATACAATTTCTCAATTGAAGGATATTACAAAAAACTGAATAACATCATCCAATATAAAGAAGGTTCAGATTTTATTTCCATTGATAATGATTGGCAAGAACGCGTAACTTCCGGTCAAGGTTGGTCTTATGGAGGAGAATTATTTATCGAAAAGCGAAAAGGCAAATTCACTGGTTGGTTAGGGTATACTTTAAGTTGGTCACAACGTCAATTTGATAGCTTAAATTTTGGTAAAAAGTTCTATTATCGCTATGATAGAAGGCACGATATCAGTTTTGTGATGACTTATGACATCAACGAAAAATGGGATATTGGTCTTGTTTTTGTTTACGGAACAGGAAATGCAGTAACAATTGGTTCACAAAATTATTCTGTGGCTCCAAATATCGGCATGTATTCAGGCAATTTTGTAAATAATTTCGAACAATTGAATAATTACCGAATGCCAGCTTATCACCGATTAGATTTTGCTGCTAATCATAAAAAAGATAAAAAATGGGGACATTCAGTCGTTTCATTCTCCATTTATAATGTTTACAACAGACAAAATCCTTTTATGATTTACACTGGAACTTCCAGTTTTGGAAAACCAGCCTTGATGCAAGCCTCTTTATTTCCATTTTTACCCTCTGTAACTTGGAAGTTCAAATTTGACTTTGAGAAAATCAAAAAAAATAAAGCAGAAAAAAATATTCAAAATGAAGAAAAATAATTTTATTTACTTGCTAATCAGCATCGTACTTTTTTCTTGTACAAAAGAAATTCGTTACAAGGGGGAAGACAAAGATCCCGTTTTGGTTCTTAACGGAATTCAAGACAATGATTCTATTTTTAAGATCTACTTAGAACGTAGTTTCTTCTTTTTAAGTAGCGAGGAAACCAATGAAAAATACATTAAATCTGGGGCAACGGTAGTACTTACAAATCTTTCAAGTGGAGAAACGACTACTTTGACTCAATCAACGATTGATAATTTGTATGAATTCCCATTTACTGTTCCAGAAAACACGAGTTATAAAATTGAAGTTTCGCATCCTGATTACAAAAAAATCAGTGCAAGTATGACTACAGTTGCAAAAATCAATTTGATTTCTGTTGATACCAGCTCATATATTACTACGGATGGAAGCTTAAACAAAAAGGCGAAAATCAAATGGCAAGATCCTGTGGGCGAAAACTATTATTTCTTAAAAATCGGCTATTACGACCCACAATATGATTACAGTTATAACGTTTGGTTTTCTAGTACTGATGCTATTTTCAGCAACAATAGCGATGCTGGTTTGGAGGGAGAATATGAAATGGAAGAAGGAGTTTTTACCGACCAATTATTTGAAGGTAAAGAAAAGGAAATTGAAGTAGATTTCTACACCTATGTTGCGGATTCAGTCCAAAATAATCCAATTTACACCTACGAATTAAGTTCTGTGAGCAAAGAAACTTACATGTACATTGAATCGGTGAAAAAGAAGATAAATTCAAGTACATTTTTGACTGAGCCAGTTAAAGTTTTCAGTAACATTGAAAATGGTTTTGGAATTTTCGGATCACGAAGTACTTCGAGGATTACGAAATAAATTTTTTAAAGTTAATCGACACCTAAAGTCCTTACCTATTCTTAGCAATTTTTTCGAATTCGAAAAAGCCAAAAGCCAAACCAATGCGCGCTTGAAATATTGATTTTTGGAAATAAATATTGTAATTATCTGAACCAGAATAGCTAAGTTGAGCAAAAACAGCGGGATGTTTTGAGGCTAAGATTCTTCGATAATAAGTTAGATTTAAATTCAATCTTTTTTCAAAATCAGTTAACTTAATTTCACTTTTTGAGGAAAATCCACCTGAATAAAAACTGCGATCAGTAATGTATTCAAAGGAAAAAGACAAACGATTTTTTTCGACTTGAAAATCATGTTTAAATGCATTTAATGCTTTGACAACTAAACGTTTTGAAAACTGACCTTTGCTATTCGTAAAAATTAAATTTCCAAAAAAACGATTACCACCATACAAACCTGTTTGATGAAATTTTTGATTCGAAAAATAAACTGGGTGGTATTCAAAACCTAGTTTCCAAAATAAATTTACTTGCAAACCTTCACTATTCACAAATATTCCCTTTTTTACTGGAATTGTAACAAATCGAAAAAGCATTGATTTCTTTGTAATTATTCCCCCAATAGAAAAATAAGAAATCAAACTTTCACTAAAACTCCCGTTGTAAATATTGACTGTATCTGTGTAATCTACAAATTCAGTTCCGTCCTGTCCATTCGAATGATGTCCTAGACCCACAGACAAAAAATATTTTTTATCTGAATTCCAAAACCGATCCGAAGTCAAAAAATAATTAATTTTCGGGTAAAAACTGGGTGTTCTAACTGGCTTAGATTTGTCACCAAAAGTCTTGTCATTTTGGAAAATACGAATTTCTGCACTTGGTAAAAACTGTACTACATGAAAAAATGCTTTTTTTCGCCCCGAAATATAGTTTTCACCGCCAATCGTATAAGGAAAAGCAAATTTTCCATTAAATAAATATGGTTTTTTGATCCCAGAATGATAATCTGTAAATTTCGTTCCAGAAATTGTTGTATTCTCAGAAAACAATTCTATTTTATTTCGAAAATCTTCTGCATGATTACTGATTCTCAAGATACTATCATAAACTTTAGTTTGAGCAAAAAAGGAGCTGCTCAGCCATAAAATCGAGGAAAAGAAAATATAAAAGCTAATTTTCATTCTCTAAAAATATTGATTTTTGAAATATTAACTACTATTTTCTAAATAAAGTTTAATAAATTTTGAATTTCCTTAAAAGAAGCGTACTTTTGTACCCCAATTTCGATGCATGTTAGACATAGATCTTTACGAAGCTAAATCACTTTATCCTTTTCAAGAAAAGACAGTTAACTCCATATTAGCTGAATTTGAAGCAAACGACGAAAATTTTAATTTACTATTTCAACTCCCAACTGGAGGAGGAAAAACAGTTATTTTTTCTGAAATAGCAAAAAAATACATGGACAAGTGGGCCAAAAAAGTATTAATACTTACGCACCGCATCGAGCTATCTGTGCAAACTTCGAAACAACTTTTCGCCATTGGTGTTCAAAATAAGGTTATTAGCAGCGATGTCAAAAAATTGAGCGAGGACGAAGATTTTCCATGCTACATCGCGATGGTTGAAACATTAAACAACCGTTTGCAAGACAATGAAAATTTCATTAAAGACGTAGGTTTGGTGATTGTTGATGAGGCGCATTACAATAGTTTCCGAAAAATATTTCAATATTACGTCAATGCAAATATTTTGGGTGTTACAGCAACACCTTTGAGTTCAAACAAGGCATTACCACTTAATGATAATTACAATAAATTATTGGTTGGAGAATGTATTTCTTCTTTAATTGAAGATGGTTATTTATCTGATGCTGAAACATTTACTTATGACGTTAACCTTCATGGCTTAAAAATTGGTTCCAACGGAGATTTTACGGTAAGCAGTTCCGAACTCGTTTACGGGAATTATTTCATGCAAGAAAAATTACTTTTCGCATACGAAGAAGTGGCAGTTGGCGATAAAACCTTAATCTTTAATTCTGGAATTGAAACTTCACTTTCTGTAGAAGAAACGTTCAAAAAACGTGGATACAAGATCAAACACTTGGATTCTACCTACAGCGATAAAGACAGAAAAGCAATTTTAGAATGGTTCAAACATACAAAAGATGCTATTTTGACTTCCGTAGGAATTTTGACTACCGGATTCGATGAGCCAACTGTTGAAACGATAATTTTAAACAGAGCAACAAGATCCTTGACATTATACCATCAAATGATTGGACGTGGTTCGCGAAAATTACCAAATAAAAGCAAGTTCAAATTAATTGATTTAGGCAATAATGTCCGCCGTTTTGGTTATTGGCAAGATTACATCAATTGGCAGGATGCATTTAGATTTCCAGACAGATTTTTGGAAGCTCGACTTTCCGAAGGCGAAGATATTGAATTCGAAATTGAATTTGAATACAACAAGTTTTTACGTGAAAAATTAAACGTTGCTTTGTTGGACGAATTCGACATGAAAGCAGTTTATTACGATTGCATTGACAAATACGAAAAAGGTAAAAAAGCAGTTGATATGTCTATGGACAATCATTACCAAGTCATAATGGAGGCCTCAGCAGACTTTTTCGATGCTTTGGATTATTTAAAAGCCTTGCAAGAACACATTGAATACCGTTTGAAACAATATACTAAATGCATTTCGAAAAGCACACCGAATTACTTCAAATTCATGATGGAAACTTATAATCGTTTGTTGAGACAGCGTTTGAGAGAAAATTTGGACGACGAGTAAAACGATTAATACCTCACTTCTTATTTCGACTTTATACTTTGATTTTTTAATTACTTGGCTGCTATTTCTCGCTTCAACTGCAATAAAACTTATTTTACCAGCCTTTTCAATAGTCAAAACAAGAGCTTCTTGTCAGTCGCTTAGTTTTTCTTTTTCAAAGCGCAGTAAAATTGCCTTTCATTTTCGTTTCCGCGAGAGCAGAATAAAATCTTGAACCTGTCGACAAATTATAATTTACAATTTATCATTTCAAACTCCTAACAAAAAACCACTAACTAAAAACTACTAACCACCTCATTTCAACTCCAACAAAGCTTTTTTAGTACCAATTTCTCGCGTTATAAAATCAACTTCCAATTTTGGACTTCTTGCTGGCGAATATTCACGTCCATAAAAAATGATTTGTAAATGTAATTTATTCCATAATTCCCTCGGGAACAAAGCTTTTGCATCTTTTTCCGTTTCTTCTACATTTTTACCTTTTGTTATTCCCCAGCGAATTAACAAGCGATGAATGTGTGTATCAACTGGAAATGCAGATACTCCAAATGCTTGCGCCATCACAACAGATGCCGTTTTATGACCAACTCCTGGTAATTCCTCTAACTTTTCAAAATCAGCTGGAACTTCGCCATTATATTTATCAATTAAAATGTGTGACAAATCAAAAATTGCTTGTGATTTTCTTGGTGAAAGTCCACATGGTTTAATGATTTCACGGATTTCTTCAACCGATAACTTAATCATATCAAATGGAGTATTTGCTCTTGAGAATAATGTGGGAGTAATCAGATTTACTCGCACATCTGTGCACTGAGCAGACAACAAAACGGCGATTAACAGCGTGTACGCATCGCTGTGATCTAATGGAACTGGTGTTTCAGGATATAATTTTTCCAATTCTTCAACAATATACTTTGCCTTTTGTTTTTTAGTCATATTCGATTCAAAATTATTAAATTTACACCAAATTCAATTTGATGGTAAAAGTAGGTATTTCTTTCAATGCACTTTCAAAACAAAAATTTATTTTTCGTTCACCCATTAATTATATTTAAATAAGCCAAATGAAAATTTTCACCTTTTTACTTTTCTTTGTGTCTTTTTTCGGACTTTCCCAAGAAAAATTCACAATTAGTGGTACATTAACAGATGGAAAAACAGGTGAAACTGTTGTGGGAGCTAAAATTTTTATTCCTTCAAAAAGTTTAGGAACGGTTAGCAACACTTACGGCTTTTATTCCCTTACAAGTCCAAAAGGTACCTTTGAAATCAGATTTACGGCATCTGGTTTTGATACAGTCATCAAAAAAATTGAATTAAATCAAGATTTGTCCATCAATATTGAA
>JBIKSI010000074.1:0-16657 GCA_044348665.1 Crocinitomicaceae bacterium | reverse complement strand
AACAGCTTATATCCATGGTTTTAAATGGGCATTAGCGCGAGATTACGATTACATTTTTGAAATGGACTGCGATTTTTCACATAATCCTGACGATTTAAGTAAATTAATTTTCCCACTTTCTCAAGGACTTGCAGATTTCTCAATTGGTTCACGTTATTGCAAGGGCGGAAAAATAAAAAATTGGCCATGGGACCGTATTCTAATGTCCTATTTCGCTTCCATCTATGTTCGATTAATTTTGTTCATCGGAATAAAAGATACAACAGCTGGTTTCAAATGTTACCATAGAAATGTTTTGGCAAAAATAAAATTAGACAATATTACTTTCAAAGGATACGCTTTTCAAATTTGTATGAAATACGCAGCATTAAAACACGGATTCAGAGCCAAAGAAGTCCCAATAACCTTCATTGACCGAGAAAAAGGATTATCTAAAATGAGTTCAGGAATTTTTAAAGAAGCATTTTATGGAGTGTGGAAAATGAGAAAAATGGACCTATAGGAGCGATAGACGAAAGACGAAAGACATAAGACAATAGACGTAAGACAAAAGGCAATAGATTTTAAGATATTAAGTTCCGATAACCATCGGAATTAGGATGTTAAGACGGAAGAACTTAGATTTTTGAATGAAACAAAATCAGCGTTAATCTGCGAACAAATCTCCTTTCCATCTGCGGGAAAATTAATTTTACTTAATTTAAGTTCAATATTTGTAAAATCGAATAATCTAAATTTAACAAATGAAAACAATAATAAAAAACGTATTAATTATCAACGAAGGGAGACAATTTCACTCTGATATTTTAATTAAAAACGATCGAATTGAACGCATTGATCCTCAGATTTCTGATTATGGAAAGGTAAATGAAATTAATGCTGAAAATTTAAAACTTGTTCCGGGTTGCATCGATGATCAAGTTCATTTTAGAGAACCTGGTTTAACACACAAAGGAACAATAAAAACAGAATCACAAGCGGCAGTTGCTGGCGGAATTACCTCCTTCATGGAAATGCCAAATACAGTTCCGAATGTATTAACACAAGACCTATTACAAGACAAATACAACATTGCTGCTCAATCTTCACCAGCGAATTATTCATTTTTCATGGGGGCTTCAAACGATAATTTGGAAGAAGTGTTAAAAACCAATCCGAGAAATGTTTGCGGTATCAAAATATTTATGGGTTCATCCACTGGAAATATGTTGGTCGACAATGAAAAAAGTCTAGAAAATCTATTTGAGAAAGTTCCACCCATGTTAATTGCCACGCATTGTGAGGATGAAAATACAGTGAGAAAAAATTTGGCACTTGCAAAAGAAAAATATGGTGAAAACATTCCAATTGAAATGCACCCAATTATTCGCAGCGAGGAAGCCTGTTTTTTATCTTCTAGTTTTGCGGTGGGTTTAGCGAAGAAATACAACACACGTTTACATATTTTACATATTTCAACTGCTAAAGAATTAAGTCTTTTTGACAACAAATTACCTTTATCCGAAAAAAAGATTACAGCTGAAGCTTGCGTGCATCATTTGTGGTTTTCAGATCAAGATTATGCAGAAAAAGGGAATTTTATCAAATGGAATCCAGCTGTTAAAACAGCAAATGATCGAAATGAAATTTGGAAAGCTGTTTTAGACAATCGCATCGATGTAATAGCTACCGATCACGCTCCACATACCTTGGAGGAAAAATCTAAATCGTATTCAGAAGCACCTTCAGGTGGACCATTGGTTCAACATGCTCTATTAGCGATGTTGGAGAAAGTCAAAGAAGGTCAAATTTCATTAGAAAAAGTAGTTGAAAAGATGGCGCACAATCCTGCTATTTTGTTCAAAATTGAAAATAGAGGAATTATCCGTGAAGGTTATTTTGCTGATTTAGTGCTTATCGAATCCAAGCAAACTAAAGTTGAAAAATCGAATATTTTATCAAAATGTGGCTGGTCACCATTCGAAAATTACACTTTTAGTAACTCAATTCATAGCACATTTGTAAACGGTCAAGCTGTTTATCAAAATGGGAAGGTAAATCAAGCTATTTTTGGTCAACGTCTAACATTTAAATAAAACTTTGAAAAAAATCATTACATATATTGCCTTTTCAGCACTTCTCTTTTCCTGTGAATTGAAGGTCAAGGAATACGACGAACCGAAAAATCTCATTTCGCAAGAAAAAATGATTTCCATTTTGGAGGAATTAATGATAGTTGAAGATCAAATTCAAAGCAGACACCCACAATTTGACCAATTCAAAAAAACAATTGAAAAATCAGGCGATCACATCCTCAAAAAATACAATGTGTCATTCAAAAACTTTGAAAGTTCATTCACTTATTATGCTTCCAAACAAGATGAAATGAAAGTGATTTACAACAAAGTTTTAGAAAATCTAACTAAAAAATTGAATACCCTCCAAAATCAATAAAAATTTCAAAAAAAAAGACTCCAGCGGAGTCAAACAAAAATAACGGCGGACTTTGTCCGCCGTTAAAATAATAATCTATTTACTTTTTCGTCAAACTACCACCTTTTCCGTAGTTTAAAAATTCAATGTAAAACACCAAAGACTCAAAAGGCTGAATATCATAAGATTGACTTTGTGGATTATACATCCCTTGTTCGCCATAAGCTAAATGAAATGGCAAATAAAGTTTATACTTCCCTCCTTTTTTCATCATTGGAAATGCCTCTGTCCAACCCGGCACAACTCCCATTAAAGAAAATGGAGTTAAGGGTTGCTTATACATTTCAGTCATTTTAAAAGAACTTTGAAGCGTATCACCTGCTGAGTTCATTAAGATATAATGAGCTAAAACGTCATCACTTGCAGTTGGACTTCCACCTGTACCAGGACTTAAGGTTTCCAACACCAAACCAGACGTTGTTGCCACGGTATTTTTCTTCTTTTTAGCCGCTTCAAGCATCAAAATTCCGTTTTGCTTGTTCATATCCCACATGAAATTTTGTACAATTGTTGCCTGCTCGGTGCGTGGAACAATCGTGTCAATTTTTTTCAATCCGTGTTCAAAACCAAGTTTTACGAATTTCATATCGATTTTAGCTAAGGCATTTTTTTGTTTCCAGCCAGACATAAAGAAAATTCCAGAAATTTTCCCGATGCACGTTGAACCAGCTTTAGCGTATTTCTCGTCAAAACCACCATTGGCACCAATTAATTTCTTCATGGTTTCTTTGCAATCTTCATCAAAAGAATTTTCATCTTTCAAACCTTCCGAAAATCCATTTAGAATTTCATTCAAGTCGTATTTGCTAAAATTTTGGTCGCCTGATTCAGAAATTGCTCTTGCGTGGTCTGCACCCAAAGTATAAGATAATTTTTCCTTGAAATTATTTAGGGTCAAGACAGGAGTTTTCTCTGCTTCCGAACAAGAAAAAAGTACAAAGATGTATAAGACAATTGCTATGCTATTTCTCATTATAATATCTCTAATAATTCAACATCAAAAATCAATGTCATGTATGGTTTAATTGGTCCATTTGGATGTGGAGTCGCCCCGTAAGCCAAATTTTCTGGAATGTATAATTTGTATTTAGAACCAACAGACATCAATTGTAAAGCTTCCGTCCAACCTTTGATTACTTGCGTTACACCAAATGTTGCTGGAGTTCCGCGTTCATACGAACTATCAAAAACAGTTCCGTCGATTAAAGTTCCGTGGTAATGTACTTTCACAGTGCTTGCTTCACTTGGTTTTTCACCATTTCCTTCCACGATAACCTCATATTGCAAACCACTAGCAGTTTGAACAACACCAGCTTTGTCGTTATTTGTAGCTAAAAACGTTTTTCCTTCATTTTTTATTTCAGCAAATTTTTCTTCATTGATCGTTTCGATGTAATTCTGAATAATTTGATTTGCCTCTTCCCCATTGTATTTTGGAGCTTTATTTGCAAAAATATCACTGATTGCTTCTGCCAAAATGGATGGATTAATTTGTCCTAAATCTTGTTGCATCAAACTACCTGCGATGCTCATTCCTACGCAGTAACTTACTGCTTCAACGTCTTTTGTCATATTTGTATTTTTTTGCAAAGATACTCAGAATATATAGTATTATTCGTTAAAAGCACAAAAAATTGAATTTTTAATTCTAAAATACGACAGCAATTTTGAAAATGGAAATTTCTCAAAAAAAGGTAAAATGAAAAGTAAACATCAATCCTTATTTTATTATTTTGGGCGCCATTTCCGCCTACGCCTGCAAGTCCTCTTCCTTACAATCATGCGGGCTTTCCGGTCTCCGTCGGGGCGTGGGGATTTTTGTGAACTTCAAAATATTACTTGGAAATTGAAAAAATTTGCATGAAACGATTTGATTTTAAAGATTGTTTGTATTTTTGGTAAAAGTAAATGTATTGGGAAATGGATGTAGGTATAGAGAAATTTGTGCCGCAGGTTGAAAAATACAGCTTATAAGAGCTATTCTGAACCAATTATGGGGAATTCAACTGAAAAAGTACCAAAATCTAAAGGAGAGAAAATGAGGATATTTAAGCTAGACTGTAAAAAGACTGTAAAATTTAAAATTTATGCTGTAATCTTTTTGCTAATCAATAGTTGTGTTTTTCATAAACACGATAAATCGACAGAAGGTTTAGTTATAGAAAAAATCAGAAGATCAAATGGTAGGGAAAGTAATATAATTATTTATAATCATCAAAATAGGATATATAGAACACTTGTTATTGGCTCAGAAATTCAAGTTGGAGATATTTTTAAAATTAAGTATTCAAAGTTAAAACCGAATTCTGTAGAAGTTTGTGAAAAGATTAAAAATCCTAAAATATTTAAAAATAAAGTTTATATTACTGGTGAAGATTATCCTTACCAAATACATAATCTTAAAATAGTAATTAAAAGCAAAACAAATGATATAATTGTAAATAATTCAATAAAATCAGACTTTGGCTATTTACTTGACTTAAATACAATTTATTTCATATCTGTTTTGAAAAATAATAAATTAATTAATCATTATAAATTAAACCTAACTAATACGAAAAAAAACGATTTTTATCCTATGCTTATTGAGTATTCCGAAAAGAAAAAATATGTTTCGATTGTAGTAAAAGAAAATTCATTAAAAAAAGAATAAAAGTAATTCATTCATAATTCCATTAGTTTTCCTGACTTCGTCAGGGCGTTGGGATTTTTTTGAATCCAGAAATTAATTCCTTGAAATTCAAAAAAAGTTAATTTTTAATGGATATATTTTGTATTTTTGGTGGAAGGAAAATAAATAAATTGAAAAGAAGAAAATCAAGCTTCAAAATGGTTCGTTATCGCTTTATAATTGAAAACAAAAAAGAAATATGATAAAAAGTGAAAATTTATTTTTTGTTTTTCTTATGCTTATCTTTTCATGTAATGAAGACTCTAAAAAGTACATTAATAGAAACCGCCAAGAAGAGCCAATAGAATTTAGAAATTACGTAACAAAAATAAGATCATCGATTATTGGGATTTGGGATGTTTCTAAAATTTCGTTTAGTGAAATAGGCTTAAATAATGAAGCATCTAAAAAAGTATTAATTGGGGAAAGTTCCTTTCAACAAAAGGAAAGAATCCATCTCGAATTCAATAAAAATGGTAATTTCTTAATAAACCGTAAAAAGGTCGGCAGTTGGGAAATCGATAATAATGCAGAGGTTTTTATTCAGGGAAAGAACCTTTTTACAACACCTCCAATATTTATTAATACAGCCTACCGATTCGGGAAGAATTATAGCTGTGGATATTTGACAACAACTTTCATTAATCGCAACAGAGTTGAATATCAAGTTCAATATATTATTATTCCACAAAAATAGTATCTTCGAACTCAATTATCTGCTGAGCTGGATTTATACCGCGCTAGCAGCCACGAAGTAAATCCTGCTCCTACTATCTTCAAATCCTTAACTTAATAATCACCTTCAATAAATCATAAATTAACCCCGCTACGCAGGATATACCTCGCAGTTTTTTTTATTCCTCACCAAAGTGATTTATTTTTGACCTAATTCCCAATTAAAAAGGAGAAGGATCATCTGTATCTGAGAAATTAATAGTTGAACCATAAATTTTTAAAGAATTATCATCAACTTTCCGCTCAAAAAATAAAGGGATATTTCTGTCAAATTTGATTTGAATGTTGGGACTAATTTTTCCATGTCTATTTTTTGCAATGATTATTTCTGCTTCATCCTTAAATTCATAATCCTTACATGCTTCTTGGAACAAAAATAGAATAAGATCTGATTCGTTTTCAATTGCTCCAGAATCACGAAGGTCACTTAAAAAAGGTTTTTCATTTATTGCTTGAGAACGAGACATAAACATCCGATTTATTTGTGAAATGAGTAAAATCGGAATTTCTAAATCAAAAGCGAGCCGTTTTAGTTCGCGCACGTTGGCTGAAATTTCTTGTTCACGATTTGCTGCATATTCTCTAGCAATACTCCCAATCGGAATTCGTTGAATGTCATCAATAAATAAAAATTCTATTTCATTATTTTTTCTTAAATCTTTAGCAAGATTAACTAATTCATCCATTTTTAACATCGGATTAGCTTCAATAAAAATTGGAGAATTTTTCAATTTGACAGACTCATTTTCAATTATGATTCTTTCTTCCTCTGAACGTTCATTCTGAAGAGATATTTTCTCGAAAGAAAGTTTGTATTTTATGGCACATAATCGGTCAATAATCTGTTTTTCAGTTAATTCGTAACTGAAAATTGCTAGTGGGATTTTTTGTGAAATTAGCTCTGAAATTAATGAAAAAGCAAGTGTTGTTTTGCCAACGGAAGGTGCTCCTGCCAATGTGTAAAGGCAAGAAGATCGAAAGCCGCCAATTGCTTTGTCTAAGGATTGAAAACCAGTAGAAATTATTTTTTCACCTTGGTTTTTGTTTTTTTGCGTATTCATGATAGTTCATTTTTATGGATAAAAACGGCAAGTAAATTAAAAGTTACATGAAAACGGAAATAAGATAAAAATATTTTTGTACGATTATAAAAGTTTTTACAATGCTTGTTTAGTAAATCACCTTAATAGAGTTTTGATGTTGTGGAATATTTATTTCATTGCAAAACTTCATTCTTACAATTTTTGTTTCCAAAATTAATCCCTTATTGCTGAGCTGGATTTGTACCGCGCTAGCAGCCACGAAGTGAATCCTGTTCCAATTGCTCAAAAATCTCAACTCCTCCCCCCCCTCCACAAATAATAATCTATCTGCAAAAATTTCTACTTTTTCCATTCACCTTATCCCTTTTTCAAAAAAACACCAAAAAATCAAAAAAAAAGTTAAATTAATTTGCTTAATCAAAAAAAAGTAGTATCTTGCTTTCTCTAAAACATCAGTCATGCAGGTAATTGAATATCAAACTATCGAAAAGGAAGTTGTTCCTTCATTGCATTTTAAAAAAGAAATGCCAATAAAACAACACGCAGATTTACGTCAACAAATTGACAAAGCAACCCTTTTAGGCAACGGTTATCGAACGAAGGTTTCCATCTATTTTTATGATGACGAAGGCTTAAAAAGAGTAGAAACAACAATTTGGGCAGCGGGATCAAAATATATTTGCTTAAAAGGTGGTGTTTGGATTCCAATATCTCGCATCACAGAAATAAAGTTTTAAACTGTTAATCAGTTATTTATGAAATAATCATACACCAATTCTTTTTTTGAAAAAACAAGAATATCTTTCAAAAAGAGTAGTCATTAATCCGTTTCGTTTTATACTTTTGTATCATAAATACACAAGTTATAATGAAACGGATTTTTTATTTATTATTATTCCTTCTTTCAACACAATTCTATGCGCAAGATATTGTGACTTGGGATATTTCCTATAATAACAATGACAAAAGTTTAGAGATAAAAGCTAGTATAAAAGAAGGCTGGCATTTGTATAGTCAACACATTGATAATAGTGTTGGTCCAGTTCCAACCTCTTTTACATTTAAATCCTCTGATGACTTTCAATTATTTGGACGCGTTGAAGAACCAACACCAGTGAAAAAATACGACGAAAATTTTGATGCAACCCTTGACTTTTTTGAAAAAGAAGTTGTTTTCAAACAAAAAATAAACTTAGAAAAAAACACCAATATCGAAGGAACAGTGACATTTATGGTTTGTAATGAAACCATGTGTTTGCCTCCAGTAGATCACAAATTCAAAATTGAACTAAACAAATAAACAGCATGAAAATAATTCATTTTTTTACATTCGTTTTTACATTTTTATTCATCACGAATTCAATTTCACAAATCGAACTTCCTGAAGACAAGGTAAGTTGGGATTTTTCAGTCACACAAACTGCAAAGGAAAAAGAAAATTGTGAGGCAACCATCATCGGAAAAGTGCGAACCGTGAAAGATTGGCACATCAATGCCATCAAATTGCCAGCTGGAAGTTTTGGTTTTGCAACAAGTTTAAAATTTAAGAAAAACAAAAATTACACCTTAGTGGGAGGAGTGATTGAACCAAAACCTATTGAAAAATACGACAAATATGCCGACGAAACCTTGGCATACCACGAAGGAACAGTTATTTTTAAACAAAAAATCAAAATCAACTCCGAAGCGGATTTTACCATCGAAGGAGAATTTGAATTTCAAACCTGCAACGAAGTAAAATGTTTGCCAAATTATTTGGCAGAACTAAAAGTTAAGACAAAATCTTGTAAATCTGAAGCAGCAATTCTTCCTGAAAACACTGATACAAATACCAATCAAGTAGTAAGTTCAGAAAAAGAGGATACAAAAATTGAAAAGACTGAGGATGAAAACTCTGGTGAAAACAGCACTAAAAAACCAGTGATAAAAGAGGAAAAAAAATCACTTATTTCTGTTTTTATAGCAGCATTTTTTAGTGGATTTCTTGCTTTGATTATGCCTTGTGTTTTCCCAATGATACCTATGACTGTTAGCTTTTTTACAAAAAGAAGTAAAACAAAATCAGAAGGAATTAGAAACTCATTTCTATATGGTGGATCAATTGTATTAATTCATGTTTTACTTGGTGCGATTGTTGTAATTACAGGTGCAGGACATATTTTAAATGAATTATCCACAAACGTTTGGTTTAATATTTTCTTCTTTTTAATGTTATTCTTGTTTGGATTATCATTTTTGGGTGCATTCGAGATTCAATTGCCATCAAAATGGGTCAATGCTGCGGATGCAAAAGCAGATAAAGGTGGTTTTATTGGAATCTTTTTTATGGCACTTGTGTTGTCCCTAGCATCATTTTCTTGCACTGGACCAATTTTAGGTAGTTTATTAGGTGGATTATCTGCTTATGGAGGAGGTACAGCGTTAATGGTTGGTATGTTTGCTTTTGGCTTAGCCCTAGCTCTTCCTTTTATGTTGTTCTCTATATTCCCATCAATGTTAAATTCAATTCCAAGTTCTGGAGGATGGTTAAATGTTGTTAAAGTGTTTTTAGGTTTCTTAGAAATAGCGTTTGCCTTCAAATTTTTATCTACGGCAGACACAACAATGCAATGGCACCTTTTAGAAAGAGAAATTTTTATCTCAATTTGGATTGCAGTTTTTGGAACCTTGGCATTATATCTATTTGGAAAAATTCGTCTTCCGCACGATAGTGATTCTGATAAATTATCCGTTGGAAGAACAATGATGGCTACTTTGACTTTAGCATTCACCATGTATTTAATCCCAGGACTTTGGGGAGCACCATTAAAATTGGTTAATGCATTTTTACCTCCTGATTTTTATGCAGAATCTCCTCAAGGCTTATCTGGAAAAACCCAGACTTTAAGTATAGAAAAGGAACACGTTGAAGGGATGCATGATGGACCACAAGGAATTAAAGCATTTAATGATTATGACAAAGCATTGGAATATGCTAAAAAAGTAAATAAACCATTATTTGTCGACTTCACAGGTTGGGGATGCGTGAATTGTCGTAAAATGGAGCAATCTGTTTGGGGAGAAGCAGGAATTATTGAACATCTTAGAAATGATGTTGTAATCGTTTCACTTTATGTTGACGAACGTACTGAGTTACCTAAAAATGAGCAAGGAAAAATTAAAGTCAATGGTAAAGATTTTAATATCAAAACCATAGGAAACAAATGGACAGCAAAACAGATTGAAGAATACAAAACTTCTTCACAACCATATTATGTTTTGCAAACTCCAGAAGGTGAAGATATTCCGATTGGATCGGCGGATTATCAAAATCATGGGAATCCGAGTGCATTCAAAAAATGGCTAGATAAAGGTCTAAAAACGTTTAAGGATTCTAAGTCAAAATAACTTTATAATCTTCCACTTCAATTACGTCATTTGGAATTAATTTGGCACGTTTTCGTGTTTCAAGTTCACCGTTACGCGTAACCATTTCTTCTTCAACAATCATTTTGGCGTGTCCACCTGTTTGAGCTAAACCTATTGCTTTGAGAAGTTGAATTAACTCAATGTATTCTCCTTCGATCTTAAAGTTTATTGTTTCCATTCGTATTTTTGTATTTTTCAAATAATTGATGTGATGCCTCAAAGGAACTGATCTTCCCCTTGATAACTTCGGATTTTAATTGAATTAATTCTTCTTTAAATCCAGAATTTGCATAAAATTGGTTCAAAATAAGCTCTTTCAAACTTTCTTCCATCCAATATTGATCTTGTTTCTTCCGATTTGAATCAATGAAAGTGCTTGCTGTCATTTTTTCTTCAAAATCTTCAATAATTGAAATAATCTTTTCAATGTCAGCAGGATTATAAACACTTGATATCATTGCCTTTGTTATCCAATTATTTGAATTCGCAGGAAATAAATGTAATGCATTTTGATATTCTTGTTGGGCAAGTTTTGCTTTATTGATGTTTTCACCATCAGCCTTAGTAACAACCAATAAATCAGCCAATTCCATGATTCCACGTTTTATTCCTTGCAATTCATCGCCAGCTCCAGCCAACATCAAAAGCAAGAAAAAATCCACCATGGAATGCACACTAGTTTCCGATTGACCAACTCCTACAGTTTCAACCAAAATCACATCAAATCCTGCCAATTCACACAAATAAATACTTTCTCTCGTTTTTCTGGCTACTCCACCTAGCGAATCTCCTGCTGGCGAAGGGCGAATAAATGCATTTACATTGGATGACAGTTTTTCCATCCTTGTTTTGTCACCCAAAATGCTTCCATGTGTTTTTTCGGAAGTAGGATCAACAGCTAAAACTGCAATTTTTTTGCCTTTTGAAATCAATTTTTCTCCAAAAGTCTCAATAAAAGTGCTCTTCCCTACTCCAGGAACACCAGTTATTCCAATTCGGAGAGAATTTCCTATAAAAGGCAAGGTTTTTTGAATCAATTTTTGAGCAGCAATTTTATCCTCTGCTTTGGTACTTTCAATCAAGGTGATTCCTCTTGCCAATGCTGACAAATCTCCCATTTTAATTTGAGAAAATAGGTATTCATGGTCGTAAATATCCTTTCGGTTTTTACGACTTTTTAACCATTCTTCTAATTTATTGGAATTCATCGATTGAGCTACTATTTTTAGCAAAACTAGTGATTAAAAAGATGTTTCAATCATTAATCTTTATAATTACACTAGAAATTTTATTTGTTAATTAAAGAGATTGCTTTTATGGGAAAAAATTATAAATGTCTTTTCGATGTGCGATTGTAATAAATTTAATTGTTGTATTAGCTATTAACTCAACTCCAAGTCTATAATCTCATACTTTTATTCTGTAAAATGATTTATACCCTTTCATCTTTTTTATATTAGGAATATCATTAATACTAAAAACATTTTCGCAAATATCAATAATTTTCAAAATCTTTTGAGCAACTGCCTTGTTTTTCAATTTATCTACTTTCTTATCAAAACTTTGATCAAAAACTAAATTCATTTACTTTTCAATTTTTCAACAATTGATTTTTTTGACACCAATTTATCGGTTTTTTCCTTAATCATCATTTGACCAAGGACCAAATCCTCATCTTCTTCTAACTTAATTTCACGACTTTTGATCCTCATTTGTTTCAATAAATCTTTAATTAATTTTAATTCTTTAATGTCACTTGTTTCAATTAATAACGTTGCCATTCTTCCTGTTTTATGCAAATTTACAAAAAATTAGTCTAAAAAAAATAATAAAAACATTCCAATCGATAATAATTCGAACTAAAATAAAACCAATTATTCATTCGTTCAACTGTAATATTATTCTTTAATTAAATATTTTCTTTTAACTATAATAATTAATTTAGCAAAATGGTAAAAATTGGTTTACTTTCAGACACACATAGTTATTTGGATCCAAAAATCTACGAATATTTCAAAGATGTGGATGAAATTTGGCATGCGGGAGACATCGGAAGTATGGAAATTATTGATGAACTGCGAAAATTTAAACCTTTACGCGCTGTTTATGGCAATATTGACGACCATTTAATCCGAAGAGAGGTTCCAGAATTTAATCGCTTCACCATTGAAAAAGTGGACGTTTTGATTACGCATATCGCAGGTAAACCAAATAAATATTCCAAACCAGCTTTCGAAGAATTGCAAAAAAAAGCACCTAAACTTTTTATTTGCGGTCATTCTCACATTTTATTAGTTCAAATGGACAAACGATTTAACATGTTGTGGATGAATCCTGGCGCTTGTGGAATAAAAGGATTTCATAAAGTAAAAACTATCTTACGGTTTCAAATTAGCGGCGAAAAAATCGAAAATTTAGAAGCGATTGAGTTGGGAGTTCGAGCGTGAGAAAATAGAAATTAAAAATTATTAAATACTTAATAAGGATTTACCAAAAGGTTATTTAATCAATTTATTTTTGTAAATTTGCTAATAAAATTAAGATTATGGCAACTGTAACAGTAAAAATTAATGAGCGCTCAAGCCTAGGTAAAGCAATTATGGATTTACTGATTTCTTCCTCGAAGGAAAGTAATGTTGTTGAATTTATTGAAGAAAAAAGTCCTTATAATCCCGAATTTGTAAAAAAAATTAAACGAGCTCAAAAAAGGGCCAGCTACAAAGAAATAGATCCGAATGATGTATGGGGAAGTTTAGGATTAAAATAGAAAAACAAGCTGAAATTGACATAAGAAAACACCATAAATCTGGGAATAGGGCTTCGATAAAAAAAATTGGACAAATTTTATCAGAACTTTCAGAACATCCATATTCTGGTCTTGGGCAACCTGAAGAATTAAAATACAATTTACAAGGATTGTGGTCCAGAAAGGTGAACAAAAAAGATCGAATAATTTAGTGTGTCAATGAAGACGTTGTCACTGTGTTTGTTTTTTCAGCAATGGGGCATTATTCGGACAAATAAAGTATATTATTATTTCTTAAAGAAATTTCATGTCAATAATTTTTTCTTCCAATTAGGGGCGATAATACATGTTATTATTAAAACTTTAAAAATTTGCTAAATTTTTGGTCTAATTTATTACAACTGAAAAAAATAAACAAAACTAGTTAAAAAAAAATCCAAACTCGAATGAATTTGGACTTCTTTATAACTTTAAATAAGTAAGTATTAGATTAAGGCGTGGATTTCATCAATAATTTTTTCAGCAAAAGCATTGGCACTTGCTTCGTCTCTGCTTTCTGAATAAATTCTTATTATTGGTTCAGTATTACTTTTACGCAAGTGAACCCATTCGCTTCCGATATAAATTTTAACCCCGTCAGTCGTATCAACTTCCTCATTTGCAAATTTCTCTGCAATTTCATTTAATATTTGATCAACATCAATTTCAGGTGTTAATTCAATTTTATTTTTTGAAATTACGTATTTCGGATAAGAATCTCTTAAAGCTGAAACAGTTTTTCCTGATTTAGCTAAATGTGATAAAAATAAAGCAATTCCAACCAAGGAATCACGTCCATAATGAGATTCTGGATAAATAATTCCACCATTTCCTTCGCCACCAATAACAGCATTCACTGCTTTCATTTTCGCAACGACGTTTACTTCACCTACAGCTGCGGCATGATATTCCAATCCTTTTGATTCCGTAACATCGCGCAAAGCTCTTGTTGAAGACAAATTTGAAACAGTTGCTCCCGGCGTATGCTGTAAAACGTAATCTCCAACTGCCACCAAGGTATATTCTTCTCCAAACATAGAACCATCTTCGCAAACTAATGCCAAACGGTCAACATCTGGATCAACAGTAATTCCAACATCTGCTCCCACTTCTTTGATTTTATCAGCCAAATCGGTTAAATGCTCAGGAAGCGGCTCTGGATTGTGTGGAAATTGTCCAGTTGGATCACAATACAATTCTGTGATTTGTGTAACTCCTAAGGCTTTCAATAAAGCTGGAACAAAAATTCCTCCTGTAGAATTTACCGCGTCAACTACGACCTTAAAATCTGCCTTTTTGATGGCTTCAACATCAACTAGTTTTAAATTTAAAACTGCATCAATGTGTTTTTGCAAATAAGAATCATCATTTGTTATTTTCCCTAAATCATCAACTTCGGCAAAATCAAAAGCTTCGGCATTGGCAATTCTCAGTAAATCTTCTCCTTCAGCACCGGAAATAAATTCACCTTTTTCGTTCAATAATTTAAGTGCATTCCATTGTTTTGGATTATGACTTGCAGTTAAAATGATACCGCCATGAGCTTTTTCAAGTGGAACAGCAATTTCAACTGTTGGAGTTGTAGATAATCCTAAATTAACAACATCAATTCCCAAACCAATTAATGTTGAGCAAACTAAGTCTGATATCATTTGACCGGACAGACGTGCGTCTCTTCCGATAACTACTTTTAATTTTTGATTTTGATTTCGGTTTTTCAACCAAGTTCCATAAGCGGCTGCAAACTTCACAGAATCAATAGGGGTAAGACCGTTGTCGACCTTACCCCCAATTGTACCTCTTATTCCTGAAATAGATTTAATTAAAGGCATAATAGTTAGTTAATGTAATTTCGTAATTTTTGTAATTTTGTAATTTATTGTATAGTATGTCTGTAAGACTAAAAACAAATAAAAAACCCCTAAAGAAAATTGAAAAAAAATTAAAAAAAATAAGAATAAATTTTAAAAGCCTGTTTATCAAACAATTACAACAACTAATTTTCGAAAGATTTTTTCAATTCAATCATTTTTAAACAAGCAATTGCACATTCAACTCCTTTGTTTCCATGTTTACCACCTGATCGATCGATCGATTGTTGGATATTATTATCTGTAAGTAAACAAAATGCAACTGGTGAATTATATTCTAGATTCAAATGCATGATTCCTTGCGTTGCTCCTTGACAAACAAAATCGAAATGTTTTGTTTCGCCTTGAATAACAACACCAATGGCAATTACGCCATCCACGTCCGTATTATCCAACATGAATTGTGCACCTAGAGGTAATTCAAATGCTCCTGGAACAAAACGAATCATGATGTTCGCCTCAGGTACTCCATTTTCCAATAAAGTTTGTTTCGCTCCCTCAAGAAGGTTCAAAGTGATGGAATCGTTCCATTCAGAAACAACAATGCCGACTTTGAAATCGGCACCGTTTGGAATATTATTTTTATCGTATTCTGATAAGTTGCGATGAATTGTCGCCATTATTTTGTAGTTTTATTTTTAACTCTACCAATATATTTGTCAATTGTTTTTACACTTGAAAATTGCGTATAGTTTTCTTTTATACGTGTGTACAATTCAGTAGCTTGAGTAAAATCTTTTAATTCTTCAGCAACCAATGCCGCTTTAAACAAATACTCAGGAGTTGTTTTTTCGTTATCAATTTTGTCGGCAGCTTCCAAATACAAATCTAAAGCTTCTCCATATTTATTCATTTCAGAATAACAATCACCTTGTAAACCGATTGTATAAACAGATAAATAAGTATCATTTACACTAACTCCTTCTAACTCTTCTAATGCTTTTTTAAATTCACCTTTAGCCATATATTGACGAGCCAAAACAAACTGTGCTAATTCTCCACCTTGTTTTCCATCAAATTTTTTTACAACTGGAGCTAATTCATCAATCGCTTTGTCAACTGAATCCTTTGCGGCAAAATTTAATCCTGCATAATACGCATCCTTAGATTTTTCATTTGCTGGTTTCCAGATGAATTGTTTGTATGCGAAATACCCTAAAATCAATACAACCAATGAACCTACTCCGATTGTAATCATTCGTAAATTCTTGTTATTCTTAAATTGTGACTTTAAATCTTGACCAGATAAATTTTCTAACATGCTAATATTATTTTACTTATTAATTTTAATTTCCAAAATTCGAGGTGCAAAAATAGTTTTTTTTTTCGAAGAAATAACAATAAACTGTACTTTTTTTGTTCTGATGCATTTCCAAGATGATTTTTAATTCATTTTCCAGATATAATTGGCAAAAAAAACAGTTAAAGACCTCTTAAATCTTTAAATCACTCAAAAAGTCCTAACTGCGGAGCATCATCGTCTTCTTCATCCTTTTTTGGTTTGATGTCGTCCCATTCAAAATTAATTGCTCCTTCATCCGAACTTGATTCTGTTTCACCTTCAATTCCCTCACCGCCAAAGGCAGCATCGGAGGTAATTTCAAAAGGCACATCCATTGTTTTCACATCTTCTGGCCAAGGTTCTCCCCCATCCACTTCATGAGTTAAAACA
>JBIKSI010000103.1:0-13249 GCA_044348665.1 Crocinitomicaceae bacterium | reverse complement strand
TCATCTGATTTCCTTGGGCTTTCATTCCTTTCACCTCAATCAAATCAGCTAAATTTACAATATTATCAGGTAAGTTTTTCGTTTCTTTTAAGAGTTTATTGTAAACAATTTTTGCTTCTGGTCGATAGGAAGTTGAAACCAAATCCATATAAGAACCTTCTGCTTCAGAAATAAATGAAACTCGCTTATCCGTTGTGATTTCGCACACAAAACGTTTAACAAAATGTAAATCTTTTTCTGCATCGAAATAAACAGTTGAAATTGGGCGATCTTGATTCCATTTCTCAATATGAACCATGTCTTCATCAAAATGAGTTGCTAAATCAAAATGAGAAAGTCGATATTCTCCATTTTTATACAAGGTTAAAATTTTATCAGAACCTTTAAATGATCCCAAAAATTTGCCTCTTCCTTCGTCATTCAAACGACCAACAATGGTATCGTACCAAATTTTTCGAGCTGCAAGTGTAGAACCTCCCACCTCTTTTTGTACAATTTTTTGAACAATTTCCTTCGTTACACGATTTCCAGCAGAAGTTCTACTCTTAATTAACATTTCACCGAAATCGATATCAAAACGCAAACGTTTTAAATGTGGCCTAGGTCTTAATAATACCGTCACGATTTCTTTTTCTCCATTTGGATGCACGGAAAAATAGAGCAATTTGGAACCTTTTGTACTTCGTGTAAGGTCATATTCCGTATCTCTTGTGATGCTGTTTACAAAAAAACGCTTCATCATGGTTGGACCGCCAATACCATCTTGATACATAACGTGGTAAATGGTTCGCGTATCTCCTTTTTTCCAAACATCTGCATGAATAATACCTTTTCCAACAAATTTTTTGTCTGCCACCTTCGTTACCATCATTTTTCCTGTATCAAAGAAAATTATGATGTCATCGATTTCAGAACAATCATTTACTGCTTCATTCTTTTTCAATCCCCAACCGATGAAACCTTCTTCGGTATCCACGTATAATTTACGGTTTGCAATAATTACTTTTGTAGCAGTAATATTGTCGAATATTTTTATTTCGGTACGTCTTTCTTTTCCTTCTCCGAAACGTTTTTTAATGTCCTTGAAATATTCAATGGCATAGTCGACCAAATTTTCTAATTTAGCCTTCACTTCTTCCATTTCTGCTTCCAATTTCACGATCAAATCATCAGCCTTATCACTATCGTATCTTGTAATACGAATCATTTTAATTTCCGTTAATTTGTGTAAATCTTCATCAGTGATTTCTCGTCTGAAAAGGTGTTTAAACTTCTCAAAACGTTTGTACATGTACTTATATAAACTTTCTTTATCGCTGTACAACTTAAAATCGATGTACATTTCTTCCTGAATGAAAATCTTTTCAAGCGTTGAGAAATGCCACTGTTGCATCAATTCATTTAAACGAATTTCTAGTTCCCACTTGAGAAGTTGAAGCGTATTATTTGTATTTATTTTAAGAATCTCTGTTACACCTAAAAAACGTGGTTTATCCACATCAATGATCGAGGAGTTTGGAGAAATTGACACTTCACAGTCTGTGAATGCATAGAGTGCATCAATTGTTTTGTCTGGAGAAATTCCAGGTACTAAATGGATAATTATTTCAACTTCTGCAGAAGTATTATCTTCAATTTTTTTAACTTTAATTTTTCCTTTATCATTCGCTTTGATAACAGACTCAATTAAGGAAGTTGTCGTTGTTCCAAATGGAATTTCGTGAATTACGAGCGTCTTGTTGTCTATTTTTTTGATTTTTGCCCTTACTCTTACCTTCCCGCCTCTCAAACCATCGTTGTAGTTTGAAAAATCAGCCATTCCGCCATGCAAAAAGTCAGGAAATAATTCAACTTTTTTACCTCGTAAATGGTTTATGCTCTGCTCAATTAATTCATTAAAATTATGCGGCAAAATTTTACATGCTAAACCAACGGCAATCCCTTCCGCTCCTTGAGCTAAAAGTAGAGGGAATTTAATAGGTAATTGTTCAGGTTCTTTATTTCTGCCATCGTAACTGGAAAGCCAATTTGTAGTTTTAGGATTAAAAACCACATGTGCAGCAAATTTTGAAATTCGAGCTTCAATATAACGTGGAGCAGCTGCTCCATCCCCAGTTAAGGTATTCCCCCAGTTTCCTTGACAATCAATTAACAATTCTTTTTGACCAAGAGCAACCAAAGCATCACCAATAGAAGCATCCCCATGTGGGTGATATTTCATGGTGTTTCCGATGATATTTGCTACTTTATTGTAACGTCCATCATCCAGTTCCTTCATAGAATGTAAAATCCTTCTTTGAACAGGTTTTAAGCCGTCAAACAAGGCGGGAACTGCCCTTTCAAGAATTACATAAGAGGCATAATCCAAGAACCAATTCTCATACAATCCATTTAAAGGAATAATTTTGTCGTCCACATGCGATTTTTCAAAAGGACTCGAATTTGGGTCATTTTGTTCCTCATTATTTTCTGGAAAATCTTCTATTTCGTCTTCAGCCATATTGTATTACTATGCGTTATCTCGTTGTTCTTATTTAAAATTATTCTGAATCAAATTATTACTTTTTGAATAATTTTCAGGAAAAACTATCAAGTGGATCAACATCATCTTGTTCCTTGGCAATCTCCTCTTGTAAATCTTTTTCAACTCTCAAGTTGTCGATAATAAAATCTTGTCTTTCAGGTGTATTTTTGCCCATAAAGTAAGATAAAATTGAATCAATAGAGGCTTCTTTAGACAACAATACTGGTTCAAGTCGAATGTCTGCCCCAATGAAATGTTTGAACTCATCTGGAGAAATCTCACCCAATCCTTTGAATCGTGTAATTTCTGGATTTTTACCTAATTCTGAGATAGCATTTCTTCGTTCATCCTCAGAATAACAGTAAATTGTTTTCTTTTTATTACGAACTCTAAACAATGGCGTTTGAAGTACATAAACATGATTTCTTTTGACTAAATCAGGAAAAAATTGCAAGAAAAATGTCAAAAGTAGCAATCGAATGTGCATTCCATCGACATCGGCATCCGTTGCAATCACAATATTATTGTAACGCAAATTATCCATATCATCCTCAATATCAAGTGCTGCCTGGACTAAATTAAACTCTTCGTTTTCATAAACAACCTTTTTTGTCATACCATAACAATTCAAAGGTTTACCTCGTAAACTAAATACGGCCTGCGTATTTACATCACGTGATTTTGTGATAGATCCACTCGCAGAATCACCCTCCGTTATGAACAAAGTAGTCTCTTCACGACGTTCATCTTTTAAGTCCGTAAGGTGAATACGACAATCTCTTAATTTTTTGTTGTGAAGGTTCGCTTTTTTGGAACGATCTCGTGCTAATTTTCGGATGCCCGACAACTCTTTACGTTCTCGTTCAGATTGTTTAATTTTCTTCTCTATGGTCTCTGCAACCTGAGGATTTCGGTGCAAATAATTATCTAATTTCTCTTTTAAAAAGTCATTGATGAATGAACGCATGGACTGTCCTCCAGGTTCAATTTCTTGCGAACCAAGTTTGGTTTTTGTTTGCGACTCAAATACCGGTTCAACTACTTTTACAGCGATAGCGGCAACGATTGATTGACGAATATCAGCTGCTTCGTAATTTTTATTATAAAAATCTCTGATTATCTTCGCAACTGACTCACGGAAAGCACTTTGATGTGTTCCGCCTTGTGTCGTGTGCTGACCATTTACGAAGGAATAATAATCTTCACCGTAGGTTTTTCCGTGGGTAAAAGCAACCTCAATGTCATCGCCTTCCAAATGAATAATTGGGTACAAAGGATCGCCATCCATGTTGTTTTCCAACAAATCTTTTAATCCATCTTTTGATTGATAACGTTCACCGTTAAAATGTATGGAAAGTCCTCTATTTAAGTAGCAATAATTCCAAATCATTTTAACAATGTATGGAATTTTGAAATTGAATTTTTTAAATATTTGTTCGTCTGGATAAAATTCTACATAGGTACCATTTGCCTCATCCGTTTTAGATACTTTTTCTTCTGAAACAAGTTCTCCACGCATGAAAGCAGCTTCCTTTTTTTCGCCATCACGAACAGAATAAACCATAAAATGAGAACTCAAAGCATTTACAGCCTTCGTTCCGACTCCATTCAAACCAACAGATTTCTTGAAGGCTTTAGAATCGTATTTCCCACCAGTATTCATTTTTGAAACGACTTCAACTACTTTTCCTAGAGGAATTCCACGACCAAAATCGCGCACTGAAACCTTTCCATCTTTAATTTTAATGTCGACTTTTCTACCATTCCCCATCACAAATTCATCGATGCAATTATCTACAACTTCTTTTACTAAAATATAAATTCCATCGTCGGCAGTTGCACCATCACCCAATTTCCCGATATACATACCAGGACGTAAACGAATATGTTCTTTCCAATCGAGGGAGCGAATATTGTCTTCCGTATATTGATTTTCTGCCATTTATTTCTATTTCTTTTGGATAACTTACAAAAATAAATAGAAAAAAGAGCAAGGCAACCTAGCTATTCATCTAATTATGAACTAAGAAAAGTTAAAAACATTTTAACATTTTTTAAAAATCAGCTTAACATTCCTTAACAGATATTTTTTTAACTATTTCAACAGAACACGTTATCATTGCATAAAATTTACAATTAAAAGCTATGAACACACAAATTAAAACTTTAGTATTGGGAATTGTCGGTGGATTAATTCCTTTAGGAGCCTATCTTTTTGTAGGAAATATGTCTAGCACTTCCTTATCAGATGAAGTCATTGATGGAAACAGAAAAAACTTTGCCAAAATGGTAAACATGCCCGCTTTTAATCCAGCCATGACTGAAAATTTTGTCGATGCCTCAGAAAGTTCAATTAATTCGGTGGTACACGTCACAACTAAAACCGTTAGAACTACTGTTCAAAGAGATCCATTTTACGAATTTTTCTATGGTCCAGGAACAGGAAATCGAGAATTTAAACAATATGGAAGCGGCTCAGGATCAGGAGTTATTGTTTCCTCTGAAGGTTACATTGTAACAAATAATCACGTTATCAATGAAGCAAATGAGATTGAAGTTATATTAAATGATAATTCAAAATATACTGCAACAATTGTTGGCTCCGATCCATCAACGGATTTGGCCGTTCTTAAGATTGAAGCAAAAAATCTAAATCCGATTTCTTTAGGGAATTCCGATGATTTAAGAGTTGGAGAATGGGTTCTAGCAGTTGGGAATCCGTTTAACTTAACTTCGACAGTTACCGCAGGAATTGTAAGTGCAAAAGCAAGAAATATCAATTTATTGAGCGATCGAACTTCAAATAACACCGTTCCTATTGAATCATTTATCCAAACAGATGCAGCGGTGAACCCAGGAAATAGCGGGGGAGCATTGGTAAATACAAAAGGAGAATTGGTTGGAATCAACACTGCAATCGCATCACAAACAGGAAGTTACGCAGGATATTCTTTTGCCATTCCAGTAAACTTAATGCAAAAGGTAATGCGTGACTTGATCGATTATGGAATCGTTCAACGTGGATTTTTAGGTGTACAAATAGCAGATATCAACCAAGAAATAAAGGAAAAAAATGATCTTCCAAATTTGAAAGGCGTTTTTGTTTCAAAAGTTGTTGAAGATGGTGGAGCAGATGGTGCTGGCTTAAAAGATGGCGATGTAATTTTGAAAATTGGCTCCAAAGAAATCAATTCGGTGGCTAATCTTCAAGAGGAAATTGGAAAACGTCGTCCTGGAGACAAAGTGACTGTAACCATTCGAAACAAAAAAGGAAACGAGGAAATTGTTGACATTGTTTTGAGAAATAGTGAAGGAGAAACAAAATTATTAAGTAAAAGCGAAATTTCTAAAAATAGCGCATTGGGAGCAACTTTTGTTGCACTAACTGAAAAAGAAAAAAAGGAATTAAACGTTACTAACGGTGTTAAAATTAAAACCCTAAACGCTGGAAAACTTAAATCCATTGGTTTTGAAGAAGGAATGGTAATCACTAAAATAGATCACGATCCAGTCGACAATGTGGAGGAGTTAACCAATAAATTATCCGTATCAGGCAAAGGAGTTTTGGTAGAATACTTGACAAAGAGTGGGAAAAGGGATTTTATTGGGATAGGACTTTGATTTTTTTTGAGTGAAGAGTGAAAAGTGGAGAGTGAAGAGTGGAGAGTTAAAAATGGAGAGTGAAGAATGGAGAGTTAGAAGTTAGGAGTTTTTAGTTAGTAATTAGGAGTTATTAGTTTTGAAGTGCTTGATAAACATCTTTTAAATTCAAAGACTTGTGCTGAGAATGTCATGCTATATTGAGGCTGTCGAAATGAAGTAAGTCGGAATCAAGATTGCAAAAAAAAATGGAAACAAATTCACAAGACTAAAAATTCCCGTTCAATTATTTCAATCATCACTCAACAATAATGAATGTAAAAAAGGTACGGTTTTTGTAAAGAGAAAAAACTTTACAAAAATGAAAAAAATATTTGGAAAACAAGTTTTTTTCGTCGTACCTTTGCACTCGATTACGGGAGATAAATGTAATGATTTTAGTAACATTTACAGCTTTCATTCGTAATAGGGTTTAAATAAACTTTTGAAAAATTCAAGGTTTATTGTTTAACATCTTTAAAAAAAAGGATATACGTTAGCATGAGACAACTCAAAATTACCAAGTCGATTACAAATCGAGAAAGTCAATCATTAGACAAATATTTACAAGATATTGGTCGTGAGGAATTGATTACAGCTGAAGAAGAAGTAGAATTAGCGCGCAAGATTAAGCAAGGGGATCAAAGAGCCTTAGAAAAATTGACTCGAGCAAACTTGAGATTCGTAGTTTCTGTAGCTAAACAATACCAAAATCAAGGGTTAACATTGCCAGATTTAATCAATGAAGGAAACTTAGGTTTGATTAAAGCAGCTCAAAAATTTGATGAAACAAGAGGATTTAAATTTATCTCTTACGCCGTTTGGTGGATTAGACAATCAATTTTACAAGCTTTAGCTGAACAAGCGAGAATTGTACGATTACCTTTAAATCAAGTTGGTTCATTAAATAAAATTAATAAAGCTTTCTCTAAATTAGAGCAAGAATTTGAAAGACCACCTTCAGCTGAAGAATTAGCTGAGGCCTTAGAAGTTCCTGAAGACAAAATTAAAGAAAGTATGAACGTTTCTGGTCGTCACGTATCAATGGATGCTCCATTATCTTCTAATGAGGATGGAGGAACTTTGATGGACGTCATGGCAAATGCTGATGCACCTAAAGCAGATCACGCATTGATGGCAGAATCTCTTCAAAAGGAAATTGAACGTTCATTAAGCACCTTAACTGATAAGGAGCGTGAAATTATTCGTTTATTCTTTGGAATTGGAATGAATCACGGATTGACATTGGAAGAAATTGGATCTAAATTTAACTTAACTCGCGAGCGTGTAAGGCAAATAAAGGAAAAGGCAATAAGAAGACTTCGACATACTTCGAGAAACAAGTTGTTGAAATCTTATCTAGGATAATGAAATTTAGGCTGCATTAATTTGTGGCCTTTTTTTTTTTTTTTAATTTTTAACGTATAATAATTTAAACAAACAAATGGAAACAGTATTAGGTTACGAAAAAGAACTAAGTGCTCACGTAAAAAAAGAACGTGCAGCTGTATTGTTAGCTAGTAAAACTGGTGAATTACTTTATGACAAAGGAATTGAATTGGTTTTATTTAGAAATCACTTATTGGATATTACGGTATCTGAAATTCTAAATTTGCATGAGTATGCGAAAAAAGTAGTTAACAAACCTGTTGACATTTTTACAACTTCTGAATTAGCGGAAGAAATTTACAAAATGGATTTGGCTCCTGCTAAATTAGATATCGGTAAGTTAGCTAGCGAATGGCTTTCTGAAGAATCCAAATTTAATTCTAAAAAAAATTTTTTAATCAATAAATTATCGACTTATTTCACAAATGTTGAAAACACAATCGAACCAAAAGACGTTGTACTTTATGGTTTTGGTCGTATCGGTCGTTTAGCTGCTCGTGAGTTAATCAAACAAGCAGGAAAAGGTCAACAATTACGTTTGAGAGCAATCGTGACGAGAGGTTCTTCAGACAAAGACATCGTAAAACGTGCTGCCTTATTAAGAAATGATTCAGTTCACGGTGCTTTCAAAGGAAGTGTGATTGAAGATGTTGCAAACAAATCAATCATTATCAATGGACAACGCGTTCAAATGATTGATGCTGCAAATCCAGAAGATATTGATTATACAGCTTACGGAATTGACAACGCTTTGGTAATTGATAATACTGGTGTTTTTACAGATAGAGCAGCTTTATCAAGACATTTAAACGCAAAAGGAGTTTCAAATGTATTATTAACTGCACCTGGAAAAGAAGTTCCAAACGTTGTTTATGGAATCAACCAAGGTGAATTGGATTTAGAAAACGAAACTATTTTCTCTGCTGCATCCTGTACAACAAATGCTATTTCTCCGATCTTAAAAGTGATTAACGATAAATATGGTGTTGTTCGCGGACACATTGAAACTGTTCACGCTTATACAAATGACCAAAACTTGTTGGATAACATGCACAAAAGTCACCGTAGAGGTCGTTCAGCTGCAATAAACATGGTAATTACATCAACAGGAGCTGGAGCTGCCGTAACAAAAGTAATTCCAGATTTAAAAGATAAATTGACAGCAAATGCGGTTCGTGTACCAACTCCAAATGGTTCATTAGCTATTTTAAGTTTAAATTTGAACAAAAAAACCAATGTTGCTGAAGTAAATGCAATCATCAAAGAAGCTGCATTAAATGGCGAATTGGTAAATCAAATTTATTATTCTTTGGATCCAGAATTGGTTTCAAGTGATATTGTTGGAAACACATGTTGTTCAGTTTTTGATTCAAATGCAACAATTGTTGCTGAAGATGGTCATAATGTTGTACTTTACGCTTGGTATGACAATGAATTCGGTTACACAAAACAAGTAATTCGTTTGGCGAAATATGTTTCTAAAGTGAGAAGAAAAATTTACTATTAATAGTAATTAAAGTAATAGAAAATCCCCTTTGTCTTT
The DNA here is from genome assembly GCA_044348665.1 of Crocinitomicaceae bacterium. Lineage (GTDB taxonomy): Bacteria > Bacteroidota > Bacteroidia > Flavobacteriales_D > Crocinitomicaceae > M2408. The sequence continues at coordinate 4,154 of JBIKSI010000103.1, read as the reverse complement.
GATGAAGGGTTTTTTTTTGGGGAATACAAGTCCCGCAGTTCCTGATTGTCGGGAGACACAGAAACCTTCACCGATTTTCGGTGATTTTTATATTATTACAAGCATCGATATTTTCAATTAAAAATAATAGCAACTATCCCCATTTATTTTTAAAATGAAAAATATCTGAATAATATTTACTTTTGTCTAGAGAGAATTTGATTTTGAGATTTAGTTTCTTACAAAAATATATAAACATGAAAAAATTTTGGAATGAACGCTATGCGCAAGATGAGTTTGCTTATGGCACAGAGGCTAATCATTTTTTGAAAGAGCAATTGGTAAAAATTCCAAGTGGGAAAATATTATTTCCAGCAGAAGGTGAAGGTAGAAATGCAGTTTATGCAGCTACCAAATCATGGAATGTAACAGCATTTGATATTAGCGAGGAAGGAAAAAAGAAGGCAGAAAAACTTGCTAAGCAAAATGGAGTTTCAATAAATTACCAAGTTGGTGAGCTCGAAAATCACAATTTTGCGCAAGAAGAGTTTGACGTGATTGCTTTAATTTATGCTCATTTCCCCGGTAATATCAAAGAAGAAATTAACAAAAAACTAAATGAGTATCTAAAACCAAATGGAACTATTATTTTTGAAGCATTTAGCAAAAATCATTTGTCATACATAGCAAAAAATGAAAAAGTTGGAGGTCCAAGGGAAATTGGAATGCTTTATTCAATGGACGAAATCAAAGACTATTTTCCAAATTTTGAAATCTTAATGTTGGAAGAATCTGAAATTGAGTTAGAGGAAGGATTATACCACAATGGCCTTGGATCTGTAATTCGTTTTGTTGGGAGAAAGAAATAAATGAATCTAAGAAAATTTAATCTTTATGCAGGTTGGATATTATTCGCTGGAATTGTCATCAGTCAATTTGTGTTTACTGTAATTTGCGTTCAAGAAGGTCGAATGATGCCATTTTTAGCACTATTACTAGCAATAATTTATTTTCCATTTCTGCTTTTTTCTTGCGCTTCAGTTTTAAATCCAGAAAAATACAAGAAAGAACAAAATATTTTGATTATACTTGGTCTAATTATTCAATTTCTTTTTCCACTGATTTTGCCTCTATTTTTTGATGAAGAATTTGTTTACCTTGCAATTATTCCACTCATTCTCACCACTGTCTTAATTCTTTTTAGAAAAAAACGGGAAATTCAACTTGTTATTCTAAACTGCTTGGGACTTCTGACCTGTCTAATCGTTTTTTCTCTAGGCATCTAAGTTCTGTCTACAAACTTCTTTCTATCAATTTTTCACTCTTTATTTTTCACTCTTTACTTCTAATTTCCCTCCCTTTCCACTCCACTTTCACAAAAACACTTAGCAAGCCAATCAACAGCATATAAAAAGGATAAATCAGAGCAAAAAACGGAATAAACAGCAATGAAATTACATGTCTGATTTTAAGCACATAAGGCAAAAAAATTGAAATTTCAACTGTAATTTTTGAAAGAAGAATAAATTCCCAAAAACTAGGATATGAAATCAACAATATACCAAAACTGAATTGGTAGAAAATCCCCAGAACCCCAATTAGAAAAGCGAACTTATCCCCTACTGCTCTTGATTTTCCAATCCAGCGAAGTCTTTGATTAAGAAAGGATTTGATAGAATTTGGACCATTCGTTTTGACAGATAAATCTGAATTTAAAACACTTTTAATAGTAGATTTATTTTCCTTGGCGAATTGCAATAAAAAAGCATCGTCTCCGCTCGCAAATTGGAAAGTTTTTGTCGATTTAACATAAGCCAAATAAAGCTCTTTTTTAAATAATAAATTAGCTCCACTTGCAACTAAATTTTGAGAAAATTTCCCGGAAGCAAAGGAAATTGAATTCAAGAAATAATAATCCAAACTGGCAAAAAAACCGAGAAAAGACAAAGCTTGCATTTTTACAGGAAGTATCAAAAGATCAACCTTTTCTTGCTGATTCAACACACTAAAATAATCTTCAGGAACCTCAATATCTGCGTCCCACGTTAGAATGTATTCGCAATTTGCATGTTCAATTCCCTTTTGAAGTGCTTGTTTTTTGCCAAATTTTTCTCCCTCTAAATGCAAAATATCAAGAGAAAGCGAACTATTTTTTAGAATTTCTACAGAATTATCTTCCGAATGATCGTTTACAAAAATAATTTCCTTGGGTTTATTTTTCAAGTTCTCGATTGATGCAATTAGTTGAGGTAAATTTTGAGCTTCATTTCTAAATGGAACTACCAGCGAAATATCGTGAATTGAATTGTATTTTTCAGTGTCGGTAGTTATTTTTCCATTATAAAACCATGCTGCAAGATAACTTAGCAACAAGCTCGCAATGAAAAAACTACAAATCCAAAAAATCATTTTTTAGAAAATTTAAAATATGGAATTCCAATTAGTGCCGGAACAACTTGATTGATGAACCATAAAGTTACTGAACTTAGCAATACAATTTCCGTTTGAGTTGTTATTTGACCTAAAATCCACAAGGCAACCGATTCACGAATAAATAATTTCCCGAACCACAAAGAAGGAATTAAGGTGGACCAAAAGTAAATTTGCCAAATGTAAAATATACTTTCTAAGTCAAGGTGAAGTCCAAATGCGAGCAATAATAAGAAATATTGAAGTGAAAAGACAAAGTGCCTCAAAAAACTAAAAATCAATTGCTTAAGCAAAAAATTTGATTTCATTTTCACCTCATCTAAAATGCGAATCATCCATTTTTTGCTTTGAAATAGGAATTTACTTATTTTGAAAAGTGAGAAATATCCAAGAAGAAAAATTGATAAAAAAAACAAAAGTAATAACAGTAAAAAAGTGTCATTCATTTCATAAAAATCTCTTGGTAAACCCAACATTAGAATTCCTATTAAACCAAAAAACATACTTGCCACAAACTGTGCTGTATTTGAAACTAAGGTCAAAAAAGTTAGTGAAATTCGATTTCTTCGTTCAAAATAAAACAATCTTCCTATGAAATTTCCAAGTAAATTTGGAGTTAGAAATCCCGATAAATTTCCAGCCATGTAAGAAGCAAATTTTGTTTTGATATCGGTTTTAATTTCGAGTGTTTTTAGTGTGTTATCCCATTTTAAAAATTCAAAAAATTGATTTGCAAAAACTAATAAAAGTGCCGCGAAAAAAGATGAAAAACTTGCAAGTTGAATTTCAAAAAAAGCCATTAAATCGATCTTTTTCACTTGTAAATACAAGAAATAAAGTACTAATGCAAAAAGAAGAACTTTTGCAAAAAACACCAGAATTGCTTTATTTTTACTAATTTTAAACACTAAAACTCCTTAAAAAATGCTTGAAGATAAGATAATTCTTGGAATTGACCCCGGAACAACCGTTTTAGGTTATGGAATTATTCATATCAAGGGCAAAAATATAGAATTATTGAATTTCGGCATCGTTCAGTTATCAAAATTGCCAACGCATCCCGACAAATTGAAACGTATTTTTGAGCGTTTAGATGGATTAATAAAGGAATATCGTCCAGACGAAATGGCAATTGAAGCTCCATTTTTTGGGAAAAACGTCCAATCGATGTTAAAATTAGGTCGCGCTCAAGGAGTAGCAATCGCTGCGGCAATCAACAACAATGTTCCATTTGAAGAATATACTCCACGTCGCATCAAACAAGCTGTTACAGGAAATGGAAACGCCGCCAAGGAACAAGTTGCTGCTATGTTGCAAAGTTTGCTGAAATTCAAGGAAATTCCTAAATTATTGGATGCCACAGATGGTTTGGCGGTTGCTTTATGTCACCATTTCTCAAAAGGAGTTGGCGAGCACAACAAAAGCGGTGGAAATTCCTGGTCGAGTTTTGTGAAGAAGAATCCGGAGAGGAAGGTGTGAGATTCTTTTCTTATTGACCAAAACTTTTCAACCAAAATAATGCATCCTTTTCATTTTTGAACATTGCAATTGGTTTTTTAGGCTTATTCACTTTTAGAAGGAAATTGATAATCAATTTTTGCGCAATATTAGTGGTTACATAGGGTCTGCTGAAAAAGTATAAACCTTTGATTTTTGTGGGTTATAGCTTATTTTTGCACAACCAAGTGCAAGGAAAAATGAAAAAACTTTCAAAAAACCGTGCATCTCGACCAAAATATGTTAGT
>JBIKSI010000128.1:0-9746 GCA_044348665.1 Crocinitomicaceae bacterium | reverse complement strand
CTTGTTTCTCCATTTTGAATGTTTAAAAATGAAATTTGGTACGCATTATCATTCTTTTTGTAAGAAGCTGTTCCTAAAGCGCTCCATAAAACTGTGTTTTTACCTAAATTCCCTTTTCTTGAAGTTGTCTGAAACAAAGGATTTACGTTACTTTCCGTATTTTTTAAAAAATCATTTGACTCATATCCTTCAAAAAATTGGTTTTCATTAGAATAATTTAACACCACATTGTAACCAAATGTCGCACCATTTTCTTTGTTTTTTTGATTTCCGTGATTGAATGAGAATGAACCATTTGGCAAAGCAGTTTTGCTTTTTACAGCCAATTGCTTGTTGAATGAACGAGTAATTTTTTCCAATTCAGGATCAACCTGTGTTTCATCAGGAATAATTTTTCTTGAATTGAAAGGTAAGGCTCTTGAACCATCATCAAATCCTAAGAAATCAAATTTTCCTTGGTCGTATAAAATGAAATCTTTGTTGAAATGCATGCCTGGCGTGAAACCAAGTCCAAAACCAATTTGTGTTGTTTTTTTGGAAGGGAACTTTTTAGTAACGATATTTACCAAACCACCTGTAAAATCTCCGTAAAATTCTGGAGAAGAAGTTTTATAAACTTGCAAATTTTCCAATACTGAAGTAGGGAAAATGTCTAATTGAAGTGAATTTACATCTGGATCTAATCCCGGAACAACAACTCCATTTAAGGTTGTTTGCGTGTAACGATCTCCTAAACCTCTCACATACACATATTTTCCATCCTTAATGCTCACACCAGTAACACGTTTGATTGCACCTGTAAGATCATTATCTCCATTTTTCTTGATGTTTTGTGCAGAAATACCGTCAGAAACGATACTTGCATTTTTTCTTTCCAATAAAATAGATACTTCATTGTCTTTTCTTACCGTTGCACTAACATTGACGGTAGTTAAATCGTTTACTGCAGCTTTCATCACCGCATCCAACACGGTAGATTTTCCGGCAATAATTTCAATCCCTTTAAACTCTTGTGGTGCAAAAGTAGCACTTAAGATTTCAATTGTGTATTTCCCAGGAAGAAGTTTTACGGTATAATTACCATCAAAATCACTTATTGCACCCAAAGTTGGATCTTCTTTGATTCTGATTTTTGCTCCGTACATTGGTCCTCCTGCTTCGCCATCAGCGATATTTCCGCTCAATAAACCTTTTTCTTGAGCGATATTTAAAAATGAAAATAAAAAAATAAAAATTGTTAAAAATGATGTTTTCATGTTGTATTTTTTATACTTAAAAATCCCTAAGACCAATAAATTGATCTTAGGGTTTATTATATTATTGTGTTTTCTAGATATCAAATCAATCTTACAATTGATTTCTTAAACCTGCACAAGTCCAAGAGAAAATTGAATTTGTAACTGTGTGACCTGTACCTTCAGTAAACTTCGCATTTGCTGCTGTTTGTGAAGCTGGCACATTAGCAATACATGGATCAGTTGCAGAAGAAGCATATACTTTAGAAACCGTTGCTCCCCATTTAGAGTTTGTAAAAACTAATTTATCAGAAATCAAGTTTTTGAAAGCATCATTTGCATCAGCACAAGAATTTAATGCGTCGTATTTTGCTCTGATTTTAATTTCTGAACTAGTTTTAGAAGAGTAATCAAAAGTTACATTTTGAATTGTACCTTGAGCTTTGTCCTTAAAATCTGCAGCAGTACCATCAGCACCTGTAGATTTTACCAAACCATTTTTCAAAGTAAACATTCCTAATACATTAGTTGTACCTTCTGGACCATCAACTTCCAATCCTTTATCAGTTGCAATTCCATCACCTTGGATTACCATAAAGTCTTCGATTGTTCCTGAATAATTCATATCTAAATCGATACCATCATCACCTTGGAAATAAACTAAGATGTTTTTCAAGTTAACAGTTCCACCAAAACACTCAACACCATCGTCTAATGTTCCGTATACTTCAACGTTTTCAACTGTAGTACCTGAACCAACACCACCTAATGTTAAAGCATTGATTTCATTACCTTCACCGATAGAAATCCCACCGTGACGAATAGAAATGTATTTTAACACTCCAGAGTTATCTGTAGCATTACTTCCACCGTAAAGACCTTGACCTGAAGAAACTGGAATACCTTCGATATTTGTTTCAACATCGCCACTTTGAGCAGAAATTGGAGCACTTCCTAATACAATTAGACCTCCCCATTTTTCGTTGTCTGTTCTTTGTAAGTTAGTACCTACTTTTTGACCTAAAGCAATGTTATCCAATTCTGATGTGAAAATAATTGGATTAGCAGCTGTTCCTTCTGCCATAATTTTTGAACCTCTAGAGATAATCAACGCAGAAGCCAAAGATTCTTGACCTTGTTTTCCTTTAATGATTGTTCCCGCTTGAATAGTTAATGTAGCTCCGTTTGTTACTACCACTCTTCCATCTAATAAATAAACTTTATCTGATGTCCATGTCGTGTTTGTTGTAATTGTGCCACTAACCACTGTATTAGTTTCAGCTGCATAAGTACAAGAACCGTCATCTTTTTTTGCATCTTCTGAAAAGTTTGTTGCAGTTGGATCTGTACAACCTTCCTTCTTACAAGAAGCTAAACTCAATGTAGCTATAGCTGCTAAAGCTAAAAAACCAATTTTCATTTTTTTTGTTTTCATCTATTTATCATTTTTATTTGGGGACAAAATTAGAGCTACTAAATAGATAAAGCGCAAAAAATTGTTTTACCAATTCATTATCTTTTGGTAACATAGAATTAACATTAAAATGCAAAGATTTAACATAAACATAAGTTTAAGGTAAAGTCGTCAAGTGTATAAAGATTTAATTTTGACACAAGAATATTTTTAACAGAAATACAAAAATTCAGTCAAATGCAAACAAAGTCAAATTACACCATCTTAGTCGTTGACGACGAGGAATCTATCATTGAATTTTTGAAATACAACATTGAAAAAGAAGGTTATAAGGTCTTAACTGCGGCCAATGGACAAGAAGCAGTTGATAAAGCTAAAAGATATAAACCAGATTTAATACTTTTAGATTTAATGATGCCAATCATGGATGGGATTGAAGCTTGCCAAACAATCAGAGAACAAGATCAAAGTTACAAACCAATCATTGCCTTCTTAACCTCTCGAAGTGAAGACTACTCACAAGTAGCTGGATTTGAAGCTGGAGCAGACGATTACATTACAAAACCAATTCGTCCGCGTTTATTATTAAGTAAAATTGAAGCTTTATTGAGAAGATTAACCTACACTAATACAAATACAGAAGAAACTTCAACAAGTGGATTAAGTGTTAATCGTGAAAAGTTTCTTGTTTTCAGAGATGAAGAACAAATAATTCTACCAAAAAAAGAATTTGAATTACTTGAATTTTTGATGACAAAACCTGGTAAAGTATTTAATCGTGACGAAATTTTAGCACGTGTTTGGGGAAATGAAACTATAGTTGGAGAAAGAACCATCGATGTTCATATCAGAAAATTACGAGAAAAGCTCGGAGATGATTATATTCGCACTATAAAAGGTGTTGGATATACGTTTGTGAACAATGAAAAATAGTAAACCAGTTTATTTAATCTTTGGTGGAAGTGCCATAATTGTTGGCTTAACATCCATCATCATGTTTATTTTGGAAATTCAATTTGTGAGTTTTCCTCTTTGGGTAATTTTCACCTTACCAATCGTTTTAGGCATCGCATCATTTGCAATTTTCTATTTTTTTGTAGAAAAATTTATTAATGAACGTTTAAAAGTAATTTACCGATCAATTCGAAAAGGGAAATTTGTTAATACAAAAATTGAACCTATTAAATTAACCTCGGATGTTTTCGAAAAAGTTGAAAATGATGCCAAAAATTGGGTAGAAGAAAGAAATACGGAAATTGTTAAATTAAAAGAACAAGAAGAATTTCGAAGAGAATTTTTAGGAAATCTTGCACATGAATTGAAAACACCAGTTTTTTCTATTCAAGGTTATATTTTAACGCTTCTTGATGGTGGTTTAGAGGACGAAAACGTGAACCGTCTGTTTTTAGAACGAGCTTCAAACTCCATTGACCGAATGGTAAGTTTGTTAGAAGATTTGGATTCCATCACCAAAATGGAAGTAAATGGTTTGCAACTAGAATTAGAAAATTTTGACATCAAAAAATTAGTCCAAGAAATATTTGACAGCTTGGAACTTAGAGCGAAGGAAAAAAATATCAAACTTAAATTCTCAAAGGATTTTCAATCGCTTTTCGTTCATGGTGATCGATCTAAAATTGCTCAAGTTTTAACAAATTTAATTGCTAATTCTATCAATTACGGACATGAAAATGGAACAACATCAGCACGATTCTTTGAAATGAACGACATTATCCTGATTGAAATATCAGACAATGGTCCTGGGATTGATGAAGTAAATTTACCTCGTATATTTGAACGTTTCTATCGCGTAGAGAAAAGTAGAACCCGAGATGAAGGTGGATCAGGACTAGGTTTAGCAATTGCAAAAAGAATAGTAGAAGCTCACAATCAACGCATTAGCGTCAGAAGTTCAGTTGGACTTGGAAGTACATTTTCCTTTTCATTAGACAGAGCAAAATCGAAGCAAGAAAATTTTGTTACAAGCAGAGGCTTGAAAGTAAGGTAAAAATACTTCTATCAAATCAAAATTTTCTTAAAATGAAATTTGAAAGTTAAACTACTTGATACTATAATTCGGTGCTTCTCGCGTAATTGTTACATCATGTGGATGAGATTCACGCATTCCAGCATTCGTAATTCTCACAAATTGCGCTCCTTTTAAAGTAGAAATGTTTTCTGCACCGCAGTAACCCATTCCAGCTCTCAATCCACCAATAATTTGATATACAACTTCCATCAAGTGTCCTTTGTAAGGCACTCGACCAGAAATTCCTTCAGGAACTAATTTCTTAACATCGTCTTCTGCATCTTGGAAATAACGGTCTTTTGAACCTCGTTGCATTGCTTCCAAAGAACCCATTCCTCGGTAAGATTTGAATTTTCTTCCTTCAAAAATGATTGTTTCACCAGGAGATTCTTCTACACCAGCGAACATGGAACCAATCATCACTGTGTCAGCACCAGCAGCAATTGCTTTTACAATGTCACCGGTATATCTAATTCCACCATCAGCAATCACTGGAACTCCGGTTCCTTCAAGCGCTTGAGCAACTTCATTGATTGCAGATAATTGAGGAACTCCGACACCAGCAATAATTCGTGTAGTACAAATTGAACCCGGACCAATTCCAACTTTCACAGCGTCAGCGCCAGCTTCAACTAAGAATTTTGCTGCTTCAGGCGTTGCAATATTTCCAACAATTACCTCTAAACTTGGAAATAATTTTTTGACTTCTTTTAGTTTCTCAACTACACCCAAAGAATGTCCGTGTGCAGTATCGATTACAATGGCGTCAACTCCAGCTTCAACCAGCGCTTTCACACGGTCGATTGTGTCAAAAGTTACTCCAACTCCTGCTGCAACTCTCAATCTACCAAAAGAATCCTTGCAAGAATTTGGATGCTCTTTTACCTTAATAATATCTCGGTATGTGATCAAACCAATTAATCTATATTCATTGTCTACAACTGGAAGTTTTTCAATTTTATTCTCCTGTAAAATATCTTCTGCTGTGCTTAAATCTGTTCCGTCTTTCGTAGTAACAATATTTTCTATTGTCATGATTTCAGTAATCGGACGCTTGTAGTTTTTTTCAAAACGTAAATCTCTATTGGTAACAATCCCTTTTAAAACTCGATTTGAATCCACAACAGGAATTCCACCAATTTTATTCTCTTTCATGATTTTCAAAGCATCCTCTACCAAAGCATTTTCAGGAAGAGTCACTGGATCCAAAATCATTCCACTTTCAGAACGTTTCACTTTACGCACTTCTAAAGCTTGCTCAGCGATACTCATACTTTTATGAATCACTCCGATTCCACCTTGTTGGGCAATTGCAATTGCTAAACTAGATTCAGTTACCGTGTCCATTGCTGCTGAAACTACTGGAGTATTTACTGAAATGTTTCTTGTGAATTTGCTTTTTAGACTCACATTTTTTGGTAAAACTTGCGAAAATGCTGGAACCAATAAAACGTCATCAAAAGTAAGACCTTCTTTAATTGTTTGGAGATTTGAAAGAGACATGAACTTATTTGTTGTTTATTATTAAGAAATAAATTCTGGCAAAGTTACATATTTTTTTTGAAATAGCTAGAATTACAAAATCGATTTATCAATGAAAATTGAGAATCACTGATGGCTTGTAATTTGATGTAATTGGAAACGATTAGAAACATCGGATGCAATTTCCTCTTCATTTTGCAAATTCATGCACGAAAAATGTTTTTTAGGACAAGCTTTAAAACCAATCTTAGAACAAGGACGACAACTTAAATTTGGGACCTGGTGAATACTCAAATTTTCTTTATTTTCAGGTAAATATGCATACATCCCAAGGTCTGGAACAGTATTTCCCCAAACACTTACGATTTGTTTTTGGAAAGCACTTGCAATATGCATCAATCCTGTGTCGTGAGTTAACAAAACTGCTGCTTGCTTCACAATACTTGCCGATTGATTTAAGGAATATTTACCACAAGCATTAATGATTGATTTTTCAGGGAAATGATTTACTAATTTATCCGCAACAATTGCATCATTTTTATCCCCCAAAAAAATAATCGGAGCAGAAATTTTTTCTATGATTTGAATTAGTTTCGCTTCCGGCATGCGTTTAGTTGCAAATTGTGCACCAAGTGCAATGGCGATGTATTTTTCCAATTCAAATTCTTGAAGCACATTCATTTCATCTGAACTTGGAATAAAATAATCCAAACCTTTTAAATCATTGTGAACATTTAATGATTTTACCGCCTCAAAATAACGATCAACTATATGAATATCAGGCATTTTGTTAATTTTCAGATAAACAAGTAGCCATTTTTTGAAATTCAATTTTGGAAATGATGCACTTTTTACGCTTAACTTCGATTTCAAACTTAATGTTCGAATGTTATTGTGTAAATCAACTACAAAATCATAATTTTCTGATTTTAAAAGACTTAAAACTTCCTTTGTACTTTTTTCAAAAGTAATCAGTTTGTCAATGGAAGGATTATTTTCAAGAATTTGCTTGAACTTTGATTTTGTCAAATAATGGATTTCCGCATTCCGAACTTGTATTTTCAAACAACGAATTACAGGACTTGTAAGCACAATATCACCAATCGAACTAAATCTTAAAACCAAAATTTTCACGTCATAAAAGTAAATAAAATTTCCATAATCATTCAATTTTCTGCTAATATCTATTTCGCATCACAATTTACCAAAAATCGGAATCAAATTTGGCTTTAATTTTGTAATTTTGTGTCAAATTTCATAAAAATCAAGACGATAGATGTTACATTCAATGACCGGTTACGGAAAAACAACAGGAACTTTTAAACACAAAACAATTTCTGTTGAAATCAAATCTTTAAACAGCAAATCACTTGATTTATATGTAAAAACACCAAGCTCATATCGAGATAAAGAATTAGCTATTAGAAAAATAGCTGGTGAATTGTTGGAACGTGGAAAAATTGACTTATCAGTAAATATTGAAAACGTTGCAGCGTCAAAAAACACGGAAATTAATCAAGAATTGGCTGTAAGTTATTACAATGATTTAAAAAAAATTAATGAATTAACTCAAAATCAAACAACAGATTATTTGAGTTTGATTCTTAAAATGCCAGATATCTTTGTGCAAACCAATGAAGAAATAAACGAGGAAGAAATTAGTTTTTTATTGGATTTGGTTGAACAAGCTACGAAAAACCTCAATGAATTTAGAAAACAAGAAGGAGCAGCATTGGAAACTGAATTCGTTGAAAGAATTGAGGCAATTAGAACGTTGTTAGGTGAAATTGAACCATTTGAAAGTAGTAGAATTGACATCATTAAAGATAAAATCAAAAAAGGTTTGGAGGAACTTGAAAATACTTCGTTAGACGAAAGCAGATTACAACAAGAATTAATTTATTATTTGGAAAAATTAGATGTTTCCGAAGAAAAAATGCGTTTGACAAATCATTTGGATTACTTTTTGGAAACCATGCAAACTCCAGCTTCTGGCAGAAAATTAGGATTTATTACCCAAGAAATTGGAAGAGAAATCAATACTTTGGGAAGTAAGTCGAATCACGCTGAAATGCAAAAAATTGTCGTGAATATGAAAGATAATTTGGAGAAAATTAAGGAACAGATTTTAAATACACTTTAGTACTAAACAAATATTTATTTCAGTGGAAACCATCGAAAATCAAGGCAAATGCATCATTTTTTCCGCTCCTTCTGGTGCTGGTAAAACTTCAATTGTTAAATACTTATTGTCGGGTGATTTGCCCTTAGAATTTTCTGTTTCTGCCTGCAGTCGTGAACCCAGAAAAAACGAAATACATGGGAAAGATTACTATTTTTTCGATGTAAATGAATTTAAAAATAAAATCTCGAACAGTGAATTTATTGAATGGGAAGAGGTTTATAAAGATAATTTTTACGGCACATTAAAGTCTGAAATTGAACGCATTTGGAAAAAAAACAAAGCGGTAATTTTTGATGTAGACGTAATTGGTGGACTAAATATCAAAAAGCTTTTTCAAAATCAAGCCTTGGCAATTTTCGTGAAGGCACCCTCTATTGAGGAATTAGAAAGACGATTACGTTACAGAAGTACTGAAAGCGAAGAGAAAATTCTTACGCGCATTGGAAAAGCAAAATTAGAAATGGAAAAGGCAAATGAATTTGATGAAATATTGATTAATGATAATTTTGATCTTGCCTGTCAAGATGCTTATAAATTAGTGAGTCAATTCTTGCAAAAATGAAAGTCGGTATTTATTTCGGTACTTTTAATCCAATTCATGTTGGACATTTAATTATTGCCAATCATTTTGCGCAAAATGAGGATTTGGATCAAATTTGGCTCGTAGTTTCACCACAAAATCCACTCAAGTTAAAAAGCACTCTTTTAGCTGACTACCACCGGCTTAATATGGTTAAAGTAGCGATTGAAGACAATCCAAAATTAAGAGCTTCTGACATTGAATTTTCACTTTCAAAACCAAGTTTCACGGTTCACACTTTGGCACATTTGAAAGAAAAATATCCTGAAAACACATTTTCCCTAATCATGGGAGAAGATAATTTGAGGACCTTGAATAAATGGTTCAATTACGAATACATTCTTGAAAATCATAGAATCTACGTTTTTCCTCGAAGTTTGACAATTCAGGAGTTAGAAAATCCGCAAGCTGAAACTGAGGAAACAAAAAGAATAAAAAATCATCCTTCTATACATTATTGTAAAGATACTCCAACGATGAAAATTTCTTCTAGTTTTATCCGTGAAACAATCAAAAGTGGGAAAAATGTAAACTACTTGTGTACAGAAAAAGTTTGTAAATATTTGGATGAAATGAATTTTTATAGAGGTTAAAAAATAAAGGACAAAGAATTCTTTCATCGTATTCACAAAATTTTTATCACTTTTTTTTGTTTTATTTCTTTTTATTTAGGGTCTGACTTTTTCAGCAGACCCTAATTAGGGTCTGCTGAAAAAGTATAAACCTTTGATTTTTGTGGGTTATAGCTTATTTTTGCACAACCAAGTGCAAGGAAAAATGAAAAAACTTTCAAAAAACCGTGCATCTCGACCAAAATATGT
>JBIKSI010000025.1:0-30240 GCA_044348665.1 Crocinitomicaceae bacterium | reverse complement strand
AACGAGAAAATCATACAAAATTATTAAAAACCCATAATTGGCTCTCAAAGCACTTGTCAACACGGGCTTATCTCGCTGTTCCACTACGTTACACGCGATTAAGCCTTATATGTTATTTGATAATTGCGCTCTAAGTTGTAAGAGTTCATGCGCAAATCTTCGTAAACGCTACCTGTCAAAAAATCGAATTTCTCATTTGCCTTGATGTAAATTGTTACTTCTCCTCCGATTGTTGCATTCGTATATTTTTCGTGAGATAATTTTCCATTTACAAAAGTATCGCCAGAAATTACAGAAAAATAACCATCTGGAGCTTCTTGTTGCATAGCATCCCTGAAATTATGTTGGTAATACAATTTTGGTGTAATAATGACATTATCTCCAACTTTGTAGTTATAATGAACGGAGGATAATAATTGATTTCTATTGTATTTTGAGTCGGGCGAGGCGATAAACGTTGGACCAACATAGCTACCTCGTTGACGGTAAATATTAAATAGTTGAAAATGAAAATTTCCCTTTTCATATTTTGTATTAAAATATAAATCTTTGTTCCATCGGTTTGTTTCAAAACTTTTATCCGCATTCGTCAAACTCCAACTTTGAAAATACGATTTATCCTCTTCAACTACATTTTGATTGCTGTTATTTTGCACAAAACCTGCAGACATTGACAACTGACCATCTTCCTTTTCTACAAATAAATTTGCATTTACATTAATATTTCCATCAATTCCAGCCGAAGCGTTAATGGAAGTATTTTCTATTGTAATTACATTTATAACCGCACTAATTGCGTTTGTGCCAAACAAAGCAGAGCCTGGACCACGGATAATTTCAACGCGATCAATTAGATCAGCAGGTAAGTCGTAAATTGCGGAACCTGAATAAAAGTCATTTAACTGCTGACCATTCAACAAGACTAAAATATTCCCATCTTTTCGAGAACCACGAACCGCCAAACGATAATTCCCATCGCTTCCCATACTTAATTCAAATCCAGGAACATATTTTAGGATATCAATAAGGGAAATTGCACCAATTTTATGAATTTCTTGCGAGTTTATTACAGAAATTATTGCGGGGGCATCTTTGATTAATTCTATCTTTTTAGAAGCGGTATAAACTTTTACATTTAATAATTCTTCTAAGCTTAATTCATCTAAATTACTTTTACGTTTCGTTGTATCTTCTTGTGAAAAAACAACAAAAAAGCAGTTAATAATAAGTAATGTAGTTACAAGTTTATTCATTAATGTCTGTTATTCATCTATTAATTTGATAAATATATAGATAAGTTTTTAAACAAACAAGTTTTGCTGCGAAAAAGTTTTGGAATTTTATGCGAATCAGGTTAAACTCACACTTATAAATTCCTAGGATAAAAAGAAATAAATTTAATAAATAAAATTAGTTCTGGAACCTTTTATGTCCTTTTTTGTTGTGAAAAACTGATAATGAAATTGGAAATCGCTAATAATTGAATTAGCTGCAAGCTCTGCCGATAGCTATCGGTAGAAAATTATCGATTTACAATGAATGAAAGTTTTGAGAAACAAATAGGACTAGACTTTTTGCTTACTTTTTTGGCAATGAAAAAAGTAAAAAAGTAAATGTTTGTCTTTTATGTTAATTTAAGCTTATTCAAAGAAATGTATAACAAGCCATAAATTATTTTTCACTTTTATTTCGCAAAGTATGTTTTTACAGAGTTAAATGATTCAAAAAAATTGATCATCAAAATTTATAAGGTATAATTTTTCTTCTGCACGTGTAAATCCTGTATAAAGCCAACGATAAAATGAGTCGTCGAGCATATCCTCAGTAAGGTAGCCGTGGTCTAGAAAAACATGATTCCATTGTCCGCCTTGCGCTTTATGACAAGTAATAGCATAGGCAAATTTTATCTGCAAAGCATTGAAATAGGGATTTGCCAATATTTTTTCATAACGCTTTTTCTTATTGCGTTCATCGGCGTAGTCTTTTTCTATTTCGAAAAATAATTTCTTCAAATCATCCCTTGACAATGCTGGTGTTTCACTGTTTAGCGTTTCCAAAAAGGCAATCAATTCAATGGTCCCCATTTCAGGATAATCAAGCATTTCAACTATTAGTTTTTGAAATGAAAAACCATACATTTCTTCTTTTCGCAGTACCTTTTTTACGCGTAAAATTTCGCCATTGGCAATAAAACCTGCTTCTGAGGTCTCAGGAATCCAAAAATAGTTGTTTTTTACCACCATGATTACATCACCCGAGGAAATTTCTTCTTCTTGAAACAAAATCCTGCGACGTACTTCATGGTTGTAAGCATTTGCACGTTTATTCGACTTGGTGATAATGATCGTATCGTCCAAACCATAATTATCGTAAGAATTTTCTAAATACTCCTGAAATTCAAGTCCATTAATTCTTGCCACGTCACTTCCTTTTTTGAGTGAAAACTTTAACTTTCCACCAGACTTTAAGGAACGAATTTTTGTAGCATTTTTAAGAATATCAGAATCCGTGGATTGCCTAAGTACTTCGTTTAGTTTCAGAGCTTCAATGTTCAATTGAGGGAAATAATTTCGCAGATATTCCGCATTTAAAGCAGGAGAAAAATCTGAGCCAACAGGTGGAAGCTGACCTTCATCACCTACAAAAATAAGCGAACATTTTTCACCTGAAAAAACGAATTGAATCAAGTCTTCTAACAAATTTCTTTCCGAAACAACACCGTTTTTATCACTTGAAAAATCAGGGATCATGGAAGCTTCATCAACAATAAATAGTGTTTTTTTTGACAAATTTGGAGCCAATGCCAATTGAATACTTCCGTTATCTACTTTTTGTTTACGGTAAATTTTCTTGTGTATGGTATAAGCTTTTTGATTGGCAAAACCAGAAAAAACCTTCGCAGCACGACCAGTTGGTGCTAATAAATTGCAATAACGATTAAAATGTTTCAAGGTTTTCACGAAATTACCAACCAAAGTTGTTTTTCCCGTTCCAGCATATCCTGACAAGATAAAAATCTTCTTTTCGTCGCTGATTTCTGCAAATTTCGAAAAATAATCTAAAGCAAGACTTTGACTTTCAGTTAATTCAAAATCAAATTGAGACTTAAATACCCGTTTAAATTGCAGTTGAAAATTTTCCATTTTTATAGGTTCAAAGTTAAAGTATTATTTTGACTTTAGAAAAAGTGATTATTTTACTTTTTTTGAAGCTATTCCTGCTTTTCATTTCAATCTTTTCTGTTTTGGAAAAACAAAAAAGGATTTCCTTTTCAATCAGGGCTAGAATAGATTTTGCTATAAAGAGGCATTTTTTTTAACTAAAGCTTATGAAAGGGTGGCAAAGTTGTTGGGATTTTACTAATTCTATCGTGTAAAACTATTCCACCAGTAACGCCGACATTCAAACTTGAATTCCCAGGTAACTTGATTAAAAAGTGGCATTTGTCGCGCACTTCTTGTGGCAAGCCAAAATCCTCTGATCCAAGCAAATAAATGGCTCTCTTTGGATGTTCAAATTCATGCAAAAAAGTCGCATTATCGTCAATTTCAACGCCAACCAAACGACAATCATAAGGAATATTTTCCAACAAATCCTCCATTTCAGGATAATAAAATAAAGGAATTCTCGACCACGTTTTCATAACGTCAGAAGTTTGTTTTTTGTATTTTTTCCCTACTGTAAAAATATAACTGGCACCCATTACAAATGCTGAGCGCCATAAAGTTCCAATGTTGTGTTCCGTTTTGTGCTTGTAAACACCAATCGCAAAAAAACCTTCCTCTGTTTTAGTTCTCATTAAAGTGAATTCAAATAAGTGCTTACATTGCTGTTAATTCGTTCAATGATGTTTGAATTATCAGCTTTAACAAAAGTTTTTCCAGAGATTTTCTCATACAATTCAATGTAACGTTCTGTAATGGTATCCACAAATGCATCAGGCATATCTGGCATTTTTTGACCATCAAGACCTTGGAAATCATTTTCAATCAACCATTGTCGTACAAATTCTTTCGATAATTGTCGCTGGTTTTCTCCTTTTGCTTGACGTTCTTCATAGCCTTCAGCGTAAAAATAACGAGAAGAATCTGGTGTGTGAATTTCATCAATCAAATAAACTTTACCATCGTGCATACCGAATTCATATTTTGTATCTACCAAAATTAAACCTTGTTTTGCGGCCATTTCTGTTCCTCGCTGAAAAAGTGCTCTTGTATAGGTTTCCAATTGCAAATAAATTTCTTCTGGAACAATATTTTGGGCAATGATATCTTCACGAGAAATGTCCTCGTCATGACCTTCCATTGCTTTAGCAGCTGGAGTGATAATTGGTTCAGGAAATTTATCGTTTTCTTTCATTCCTTCAGGAAGTTCTACACCACAAAGAATTCGTTTTCCAGCATTGTATTCTCTTGCACTGTGCCCTGCTAGGTAACCACGAATCACCATTTCAACACGAATTGGTTCACATTTCAAACCGATTGCTACGCAAGGATCTGGTGTGGCAAGCAACCAATTTGGAACTATATCTTTCGTTGCATCAAGAAACAAAGTCGCAACTTGATTCAAAACTTGACCTTTGTAAGGAATTCCTTTAGGTAAAATATGATCAAATGCAGAAATTCGATCGGAAGCAACCATAGCTACCATATCGTTTTCCAAGAAATAAACATCTCGAACTTTCCCCTTGTAAACCCCAATTTGTTTCGGAAAATTGAAATCCGTTTGTGTAATACTATTCATTTATTTTAGACATTTAGATATTGGACTTTAAGATTTTAGGATATTAAGATATTAAGATATTAGACCTTAGATTAAAGATCTTAGACTATTATTAACTTTTAATTTCATCGCTCTTCAATCCTAACTTTTAGCTCCTAATTCTTCACTTTTAACTCTTCATTTTTAACTCCTACTCTCAGCAATTTTCTCCGCTTTTTCCAAAGCATCTATGATTTTTTTCACCAAAGGATGTCGAATTACATCATTCTGATTCAATCTCACGATTCCAATTCCTTCCACCTCATTCAGAGCATCTAGTGCATAAGCCAAACCTGATTTTTGCTTTTTTGGTAAATCCACCTGCGACATATCACCCGTAATTACAAATTTTGCTGTTTGACCCATTCGTGTCAAAAACATTTTCATTTGCATGGTGGTTGAATTTTGAGCTTCATCCAAAATTACGAAAGCACGATCTAAGGTTCTTCCGCGCATAAATGCCAATGGAGCAATTTCGATAAAACCATACTCAATCATATCAGCAAGTTTTTCAGGAGGAATCATATCTCGAAGTGCATCATACAAAGGCATCATGTATGGATCCAACTTTTCTTTTAGATCTCCAGGTAAAAAACCAAGATTTTCTCCCGCTTCAACAGCTGGTCGAGTTAAGATAATTCGTTTTACTTCCTTATTTTTTAATGCGCGAACAGCTAATGCAACTGCTGTATAAGTTTTTCCTGTTCCCGCTGGACCAACGGCAAAAACCATATCATTTTTGTTTACCGCTTCAACAAGTTTTCGCTGGTTGATAGTTTTTGCTTTGATTTTTGTTCCATTGTTTCCATGGACAATGATTTCGGATCCATCGGATTTGCTTCCGTCTTCATTTTCATCCAACATAAGTTGGTCAATTACATTGTCATTAATGGTATTAAATTTGTCATAGTATTTTAGAATCTGGTTGAATTTTTTCTCAAATAAATTCGAAACTTCTTCCTCCCCTATCACAGTCAACAAATTTCCCCTTGAAACAATTTTTAAGGTCGGATAATACTTAATAATTTGTTTGAGATTGACATTGTTAATCCCAAAAAGTTCAACCGGATTGATACTTTTTAACTCAATTGTTTTTTCCAATAGAAATTTAATTTTTAATTAAAATTATATAATTTATCAATAATTAAGCTTAATTTTGAACAAATTTAGAAATAATTTTCGCAATACGATAAAAAATGAACATCATTACCTTAACCACTGATATGGGTTTGACAGATCATTACGTTGCATCTTTGAAAGGTGCGATCTTATCGGCGGTGCAAGATGTTCATATTGTTGATGTTACACACAATATTCACGCTTTCGACATTTCTCAAGCGGCCTATTATTTAAGGTCTTGTTTTTCTGAATTTCCAAAAGGTACAATTCATGTTGTTTGTGTAGATTCAGAACCTGTAATAAATTTTGGTTCACCTCATTTATCAAGTTTGCCTGCAATTTTAGCCTACAAAGATCAATTCTTCGTAAGTAATGACAACGGCTTTTTCAGCTTGCTTGTTGGTGAAAATGAATTTGAATCCATCTGGCACGTAGATGATGTTTTGTCTAAGCCAAATGCTTTTCGTTTTCCCGCTAAAAATATTTTAATTCCGATTGCTACTCAATTGGCTAAGGGAGTTGCTCCTTCCAAAATTGCTACCCAAGTGGAAAGTTTTAATCGAATGATTGCATTAAATCCAGTAATTGAAAGTAATTTAATCATTGGGAATGTGCAACACATTGATTATTACGGGAATATTATTACAAACATTTCTAAAGAATTATTTTATCGTTTTGGTGAAAATATTCCATTTACGATCTTTTTCAGAAAAAAAGAATATTACATTGATTCCATTTCTTCGACTTATGGAGATGTAATACCAGGTGAAAAAGTTGCATTTTTTAACAACAATGATTTATTAGAAATAGCTATCAATCGTGGTGCAAATTCCAGAAATGGCGGAGCAAGTTCACTTTTCGGTTTAAAATTACAAGATACAATCAGAATAGAATTTTCACCAAATGGATCAAGAGAAACCATTGCTTCCTTATTTTAAATTATGATAACACGCGTCGTAAAAATTCATTTTCAAATCGACAAAATCAATCAGTTTTTGAAGTATTTTGAAGGCATTAAATGGAAAGTTGCACAGCAAGAAAATTGCTTGGGAATGAAACTTTTACAAGATAAAAACAAACCTGAAATAGTATTTACTTACAGCATCTGGAAGTCAGAGGAAGATTTAAACCGTTATCGAGATTCTGAACTTTTCTCTCAAGAAGTTTGGCCAACGATTAAACCTTGGTTTCAAGAAAAAGCAGAAGCTTGGACCTTAGAAGAATATTTTGATGGATTTTGAATTTGTTGCTAGTTCCTTACAAACGAACTACAATCTCTTTCAATAATCAGAAAAAAAACGCATGTTTAAATCGGCAAATTTTTTAATTTTCTTAAAATAAAAGGCCCACAAAATACTTCCTTTGTAAAATCCATTTTTATTAAAACTCTGCTTATCAGGTGAAAATTCTTTCCGTTTTTTCAGCATTTTGGGAAGCATTTTGTAGAAACTCCCGTGAGCCTTAATGATCGCAAAACAAAACTTATATTTCCCTTTAACAAGGTGTTGAATTCCTGCAAGCCCATCCAAAGAAAGTCGGTAAAAAAGTTTGAAAAATAAAATTCCTTGGTAATTTTTCGTAATCATAAATAAATTATTGCGAAAATTCAAATAAGTTTTGTTAGGAGATTCATAATTTAATGTCCCACCTCCAACATGATAAACCTTCGATGCTGGTTGTACTTTCAAACTATATCCCAATCGTTTCATTCTCCAACACAAATCAATTTCCTCCATGTGGGCGAAAAAATCTTCGTCGAAACCATTCAATTGATGGTAAATATCCGCACGAACCAGCATACAAGCTCCAGAAGTCCAAAACACTTCCATTCCCCCATCGTATTGAGCTGAATCTTGTTCTACCGCATTAAAAATTCTACCTCGGCAAAAAGGAAAATAATTCTTATCAATAAATCCACCAGATGCACCTGCATGTTCAAAATAGTCCTTCTTATAATAACTCAAAATTTTCGGTTGCACCGCAGCAACTTGAGCATCTTCCATTTCCTTACATAGCGGTAAAAGCCAATTTTCACTGACTTCAATATCACTGTTTATCAATAAATAATATTCAGCATCAATTTGTTTTAAGGCATCATTATAACCTTTGGCAAAACCTCCATTCTCTTGATTCAGAACAATTTCAACTTGAGGAAAATTTTCCTTCAGAAAAGAAAGGGAATCATCACTTGACGCGTTGTCAGCAACAACAATTCTTGAGGAATCACTGTATTTAATCAAAGTAGGCAAAAAATCAGCTAAAAACTGTTTTCCATTCCAATTTAAGATAACAATTGCTGTGTTTTGGAGAATTTTACTTTCCAAGAGCTTTAATATTGATTGTATAATTCTTGACTATTTCCACCAAAATGTTTGGTATTTCCATCGTTCGGATCATCAATGTCAGAATTAGCGGAATTTCTTTTTGCTAACTGTTGTTGCCAACGGTAGTTTTGTAATTCTCCCACCATATCAGAATGCAGTAAGCGGTAGTTATTATTCACCAAATCAGGGTTGAAAAACACAAAACGTTTATTAGAGAAATTCTTAATTTTGTCATACCTCCAAATTTCATAGGGATAATCAGATGGAGAATTTTCACGAGTAATCACGTTATTGGGCGGTCCATATTGTAAATAAACTCTCCCACGATCAGTTTCGTACCCATCTGTAAAATTGGTTTTAAATAATTTCTGTACCAACAAAACTTGTCCTTTATACTTCAACCACAATTCATACGTTTTAACTCCTCCCGAAGTATTTGTCCAAAAGGATTGCAAATATTTTCTGTAAGCATCTTTATCCTTAGTTTTCAATAAGTCTAAGATGTTTCTCATTTCGGCTGGTTGCGAAATCGGAATTAAACTTGCAATAAAAAAGCCTAAACTATCATCTGTAACGGAAGCTTGAAACTGCGGGTCTAAAACAATGTTATTCGCTTGTACTGCTTCGTATTCATCTTCATTAAATCGCTCAAAAAAGTAGGAGCTTGAATAAATTGATTGATTTTCTTTGTTAATTATTGAATATTCTAAAGTATACTCACCAGACTTCAATTTACTAATATCCAAAAGTCGAATAACAGGCTGTACATCTTTGACATCGTGCTTCGTATAACGAGTGAAACTTTCCAATTCACTTTTGGATTTATTATCAATGATAGTTTGTTTCAAACCCAAAATATTTTCAAGGGAATCACTTGATTTTGGATGATACATTTCAAAATAAACAGGAATATTATTTGATGCAGTTTGAAAATAATTGGAAATTCGTGGAATTATTTCATAACCAGATTTGGCAAAAACATTTTCAGGGTTATTAGAACTTAGTGGAAGCATCATTTCAGCAATTTCTAAACTTGAAATACTTGTTCTATTCGATAAATCTTTTACTTCAATTTCCTGAATTGCAGTTGTTGCTGGATTATCCGAGTTAAGATCGCTTAATGAAAGCTCAAGAACATATTTTCCTGGATTCAAAGCGACACGTTTTAATTCGTAAAAATCTTCAATGATGCTGTCTCTCATCAATGGACTTTGCAGGCGATACGCATCGGATTTCACAACAATATCAGCCTGTTTAAATGTATATTGAATCGCAATTTCACTTTGCAAACCAGCTTCAACGCCTTTGTATTTGAGTGAATATGCTAAAAATTGCAGATGAATCTCCACAAAATTCCCGATTTCTGGTGTGTAGAAATTTTTATAATCCAAATATGCCTTAATGTTCGTTTTCTTTTGAGAGTAGAAATTAAAACTCACACTTAAGAAAAGTATCACTTGAAATAAATTACGCATAGAATTTGGTATTAATAAGTGGTAAAGATAGTGAAAAGTGATAAAATTTCAAAAACGAATAGTTTTAAGGGTATAAATTATTTATTTAAGTGCATGAAAATGAGCCTAGAAAAGCTTAAAATATTTTTTTTTACATTTTTTTTATTTTTTTGCTTGCAGATTAACAAAAATGTACTAATTTTGCCCCCGGAGAATTGGCAGAGTGGTCGATTGCGGCAGTCTTGAAAACTGTTGTACCGCGAGGTACCATAGGTTCGAATCCTATATTCTCCGCCATTAAAAGTGTAAAAAAGTACAAAACCTCGCAAAATATATGATTTGCGAGGTTTTTTTATGCCTTAAATTTCCAAAAGAACGGATCAATGCCAAAAGTTGGGGATTAAGAATCAGATCAAATTGTTGTGGGAACCAAAGAAAGTCAATCATATATTAAGTTTCGTATATGCAAAAAGAATCCAACAGTCCTTGGATCAAGTAATATTATTTATAGCATTCGAAATTCTAAACTAAAAAAATACAACTATACTTTAAATGAAAAACCCCTGGTTAAAAAACCAAGGATTTTAAAATTTTGAAGAAATAAAAAAAAACCACAACCCACATCAATAAGATTTGACGCTTATGCAATTATCTTAATCTTTAATAACAGTAATACTTTTTGATCCATTCACTGTTTGCAATTTCACAAAATATATACCTTTAGATGCGTTGAAAGTTATGGCTTTGGAAGAACCTAAATCACGCACTTGAAAATCGATTTCACGCCCACTAAGATCTAGAATATTAAAGTTGTTATATTCATAATCTAAAATAAACTCCGAAGTAAAGGGATTGGGGTAAACTTTTAATTTAGTTTCATCTAAAACTTCTACACCTACTTGACACGAAATAATATCAGATAAATAATTACTTCTATTTGCTACAAAAGATTTTAATCCAAATACTGTTTGACTTCCCATTGGTCCGCCAGAAACACTCACATTTTCTTCTACATTATCAATAAAATTTTGAGTTGTGTACATTTTCAAATTATCGTTTGAAACATGAGTTTGAATTAATGATTTTATTTCATCAATTTTTGTATTCATATAAGTGGAATTAAAATAATTTGTCATAATGTTACACATCTCGTCTTTATATAAAGCGTACAAGTTTGAATTTGCAAAGATCTTACTCAACAAAGGACGATTTGTAGCAGAATAATTTGGCGCAAGACTCTCTAAGCTTCCTAAACCAGGACCTCCAGTATAAAGTCCAAACGATTCGTTTCCATCCCATTTAATCCATTCCCACTGACCCGTAGTTAAATTATGGTATAAATAATAATTTCTTGCAGAATTTAAATAACTATCTAAACTTGAAAATAAATTATCTAGGGCAAGTGACTGAATAAGTTTAGTTTGATTCATTTGAGCATTTAATCCATTCTCAAATTCTAGGTCGCTTGAGGAACTAATAAAAGAAATAAGTGTCAATAAATCCGACCAGTCATTTGTGTTTTCGTTCGATTTTAACTCATATCTATTGTAATACGAGGTTTGATCAGTACCATAATTCATGAGGTCTGCTGGCGTTGACCCTGCAGTATTGTCACCTGCTTTAAATAAATTACCTTGATCATCTAAAATAGCCCAATCTAAAAACTGGTCATCTATTTGTTCTACATAGGTGTAAAAACCCCAAAAGGTACCATTCATGTAAACATTCGCATAATTAATTCTTGGTGCTGGAATTGCCAAAGTTTTGCATAAGTCAAAAAATACCTTTTCACGCATAAAACTTGGGTCTTTGAAACCATTATTAAAATTTAGCTTTTTTAAGCCATCATAATCCTGCCCAGTAACCCATTGATTAATGTCAATTTTAAAGGACTTTTTATTCCCAGGATGGCCATAACTTGAATTACCTTTCAAACGAATTGCAACGGAGTCTAAATTAGTCACACCACTGTTATCTGTAATTTGAATATTAGCAGCCATCATATCCTTCTCCAAAGGGTAATTCATCACTAAACTGTCCCAAAAACCAGTTTGAGTAAAATTAATATCAACGCGTATAACTTGATTCGCACCAAAGGTATTCTCACCTGGTAATTGGGCAAAATTAATGAACGGTATAAGAATAAAGAAATAAAGTATTTTTTTCATTGGTCTATGTATTTTTTAATTGAGACGACATTAAAATTAATAACTTGCTAATTTAAAAATAATTTTTCAAATCTTTATATAAATGAATTCAATTTGAACTAAAAATAGGTAAATGATATCATTTTTCTTAGAAAATTACGGTAATACTTTAACACAAAATTGAAATAAAAAAAAGCGACACAAATTGCGTCGCTTTTAATATTTAGAAAAAAAATACTATTTTTCTTCAGTTGTACCTTCTTCTGAAGATTCAGTATCATCAGCAGGTGTTTCATCAACAGGAGCATCAATAACTTCTGCATCTGCAACTTCAGTAGTTGCATCAGAATTAGTTTCAGCAGCCGCTTTTGGAGCACCACCTCTACGAGATCTTCTTGTCGTTTTCTTAGCTTCTGTGTTAGACAACATTAATTCGTTAAAATCAACTAATTCAATCATACACATTTCAGCGTTATCACCTAATCTGTAACCCGTACGAATGATACGAGTGTATCCACCTGGTCTTCCAGCAACTTTTGGGGCGATGTCTCTGAACAATTCAGAAACTACATCCTTTTGTTTTAAATAACTAAATACAGTTCTTCTAGAGTGAGTTGAATCTGTTTTAGATTTTGTTATCAATGGCTCTACATAAACTCTTAAAGCTTTAGCTTTAGCAACAGTAGTTGTAATGCGTTTGTGCTCAATAAGAGAACAGGCCATATTAGATAGCATCGCAGCTCTGTGAGCAGTCTTTCTACCTAAATGATTAAATTTTTTACCGTGTCTCATTTTAATATTTTTTTTTGACCTTAAGATTCCAAGATATTAAGATGTTAAGACAATTGCGTCTTAATATCCTAAAGTCTTAATATCCTAATATCTAATTTAACTAGTCTTTATCTAATTTGTATTTGGCAACGTTCATACCAAAATTTAAACCTTTGTTATCAACCAAATCTTCTAATTCAGTAAGAGATTTTTTACCAAAATTACGAAATTTCAATAAATCATTCTTATTGTAAGAAACTAAATCACCTAATGTTTCAACATCTGCAGCTTTCAAACAATTCAAGGCTCTTACAGATAAATCCATATCAACTAATTTTGTTTTAAGCAACTGACGCATGTGTAAAGATGTTTCGTCAAATTCCTCAGTGTCTGATTTAACTTCACTATCCAAAGTGATTTTTTCATCAGAAAATAACATGAAGTGGTGAATTAAAATCTTCGCAGCTTCTTTCAAAGCATCTTTTGGATGAATTGAACCGTCAGAATTAATCTCCATGATTAATTTTTCGTAATCCGTTTTTTGTTCTACACGAAAGTTCTCTATCTTGTAGTTTACATTTTTAATCGGAGTAAAAATCGAATCAATAAAGATTGTTCCAAAAGGAACACCGCTAATTTTATTTTCTTCAGCAGGAACATAACCACGACCTTTAACAATCGTCATTTCCATTTCAAATTTCACTGAAGATTCCATGTTACAAATCACTAAATCTGGATTTAATACTTGAAACGCGGAAGTAAATTTACCTAAATCACCTGCTTTCAATTGATTTTGACCAGATATTGAAACAACAACAGTCTCATTATCTGTTCCCTCAATTTGTTGCTTAAAACGAACTTGTTTTAAACTTAATACAATCTCAGTAACATCTTCCACAACACCTTTAATAGTAGAAAATTCGTGGTCAGCTCCTTCGATACGAATTGAAGAAATTGCATATCCTTCTAAAGAAGATAAAAGAATACGACGTAATGCATTACCAACTGTAATACCATAACCAGGCTCGAGCGGACGGAATTCAAATAATCCTTTTCTCTCATCAGACTGAACCATGATAACTTTATCTGGTTTTTGAAAATCTAGAATAGCCATTATAATGCTTTTATTTATTATTTAGAATACAATTCGACAATTAGTTGTTCCTTGATATTTTCAGGAATCATGTCTCTTACTGGAATATTTAATACTTTACCTGACATATCAGAAGAATTCCAATCCAACCAATCGTATTTCTTGTTACTTGCAGTTAAAGATGCAGAAATTGTTTCTAAAGATTTAGATTTTTCACGAACACCAACTACATCACCAATTTTAATTGTGTATGATGGGATGTTTACAACTTCTCCATTTACAGTAATGTGTCTGTGAGAAACTAATTGTCTTGCACCTCTACGAGTAGGTGAAACACCTAATCTGTATACTGTGTTATCTAATCTTGATTCACACAATTGTAATAATACTTCACCAGTAATACCTTTCATTCTAGATGCTTTCTTAAACAAATTCGAAAATTGCTTCTCTAAAATACCATACGTGTATTTTGCTTTTTGTTTTTCAGCTAACTGAATTGCGTACTCTGATTGTTTTCCACCTCTTTTTTTAGCTGGACCATGTTGACCTGGACCGTATGGACGTTTCTCCATTGCTTTGTCCGGTCCGAAAATTGGGTCTTTAAAACGTCTTGCGATTTTCGTTTTTGGACCTGTGTATCTTGCCATTTTGTTTACTTTTATAAAGAGAGATTATGAATTAAGGCTTGTCCTCCGATAATCTTGATCTCTTTGGTTATTAAAAATTTATTAAACTCTTCTACGTTTTGGTGGACGACACCCGTTGTGAGGCATTGGAGTAATATCAATGATTTCCATTACTTCAATCCCAGAATTGTGAATAGATCTAATTGCAGATTCACGACCTCCACCTGGACCTTTTACAAACACCTTCACTCTACGTAATCCGAAGTCATGTGCCTCTTTAGAGCAATCCTCTGCAGCCATTTGAGCAGCATAAGGAGTGTTCTTTTTAGAACCTCTAAAGCCCATTTTACCAGCCGATGACCAAGAAATAACTTGACCAGCGTTGTTAGTCAAAGAAATAATGATGTTGTTGAAGGTAGCTTGGATATGCGCTTCACCAGATGCATCTACTTTGACATTTTTCTTCTTCTTTTGATTTGACTTTGCCATTTTTTTATAAAATTTAAACTGCGCGAACGCTTGTTTTATAATCAGCCGAGGCTAATTCTTATTTAGCTGCTTTTTTCTTGTTTGCAACTGTTTTTCTTCTACCTTTTCTAGTTCTAGAATTGTTTTTAGTACGCTGACCTCTTAAAGGTAAACCAGCTCTGTGACGAATTCCTCTGTTACAACCAATATCCATCAAACGTTTGATATTCAATTGAATTTCAGATCTTAATTGACCTTCTGTTTTGATTGAACCAATAGACTCACGAATCAAACCAATTTGATCATCATTCCAGTCTTGAACTTTGATGTTCTCATCAATTCCATTAGAAGTTAAAATTTGTCTTGCCGTGCTACGACCAATACCAAAGATATAAGTTAATCCAATAACTCCTCTTTTTTTCTTTGGTAAATCTATTCCTGCTATACGTGCCATATCTTATATAATATTACCCTTGTCTTTGTTTAAGTTTAGGATTCTTTTTGTTAATCACGTAAACTCTACCTTTTCTTTTCACGATCTTGCAATCTGCAGAACGTTTTTTTACTGAAGCTCTTACTTTCATTTTCTTTTATTTAAAGGATTACTCCTATTTGTATCTAAATGAAATTCTCCCTTTTGTTAAATCATAAGGAGACATCTCTACCTTTACTCGATCACCAGGAAGAATCTTAATGTAAAACATTCTCATTTTCCCAGAAATGTGTGCTGTAATTACGTGCCCATTCTCTAACTCAACGCGAAACATTGCATTAGATAAAGCTTCAATAATTACACCGTCTTGCTCAATGGATGATTGCTTTGCCATAATTATATTGATAATTCATTTGCAGCTCTACGACCTCTAACTCTTGAACCTTCCATCAAACCATCCATGTGACGATTTAATAAATAAGTTTCAATTTGCTGAAGTGTATCTAAAACGACACCAACCATAATTAAAAGAGAAGTACCACCAAAAAACATTTCAAAACCAGATGTAATTCCTGCTGCGTGAGCAATTGCAGGTAAAATAGCAATCAAAGCTAAAAAGATTGATCCTGGAAGAGTAATTCTCGAAACTAATGTATCAATGTATTCAGCAGTTTCTTCTCCTGGTCTAATACCTGGAATAAAACCACCATTTCTTTTCATATCATCAGCCATTTTACGCGGATTAATCATAATTGCCGTGTAAAAGAATGTAAACACAATGATTAATACCGCTAACAACACATTATATGAAATACCATAGATATCACCTAAAGTTCTTTGAATAAAACTACCTGTACCATCTGATGTTGCACTCGCAAAAATCATTACTGGAATAGTCATTATCGCTTGAGCAAAAATGATCGGCATAACACCGCTCGCGTTTACTTTAATTGGCAGATAACTTCTAGCTCCTTGATCTTCAGCTCCTTTGGCACCAGCAATTCGTTTTGCTGTATTCATAGGAATTTTTCGAACACCTTGTACAATTAATATTGTTCCCATTACAATTACCATAAAGGCAACCATTTCTAAAACAATCTTAATTAAGTTGTCTTGACTAAATCCTAATTCTGCAAAGAATGCTTGAGGTAAACGGGATAAAATACCAACTGTAATCAATAATGAAATTCCATTACCAATTCCTTTGTCCGTAATTCTCTCACCTAACCATACTGCAAACATAGAACCTGCACACATTACAATTACTGATTGCACCCACCATAATGTATCAACATCAACTGGTAAAGCACCTTTATTCCCAACCCAAAGAGTCAGGTAAGAAGGAGCTTGTAAAGCACAAATCACAATTGTTAGAATTCTAGTGTAGTTATTAATTCTTTTTCTTCCTGATTCGCCTTCATTTTGCATTTTTTGAACAGCTGGAACAGCCATACCTAAAAGTTGCATAATAATAGAAGCAGAAATATAAGGCATAATGCCTAATGCCATAATTGAAGCATTAGAAAAACCACCACCAGAAAACAATGAAAGCAAAGTTTCCAATGCATTTGCATCACCTTTAGCGTTAGAAGCAGCTAGTGCATCATAATTTACACCTGGTAAAATCACAAACGATCCAATACGGTAAATTAGAATTAGAGAAAGAGTCAAAATGATTCTCTTTCTCAATTCTTCTACCTTCCAGATATTTTTTATATTTTGTATAAACTTATTCATTTTTTCTTAAAAAGTGTGCAAAGTTAATTAAATTTCTGAACAAACACCACCTTGTGCTTCAATTCCTGCTTTAGCAGTCTCAGAAAACTTGTGAGCTGTAACATTAATTTTTGCTTTTAACTCTCCACGACCCAAGATTTTCACTAAGTCATTTCTAGAAACAAGACCATTGTCACGCAATACATCGATTGTGATTTCAGTGATATTTTTTCTATCAACAAGAGATTGAATAATATCTAAATTAATAGCTTTGTATTCAACTCTATTTATATTCTTAAATCCAAATTTCGGTACTCTTCTTTGAAGTGGCATTTGTCCACCTTCAAATCCAATTTTCGAGCTGTAACCAGATCTAGACTTTGCTCCTTTGTGTCCACGAGTTGAAGTTCCACCATGTCCTGATCCTTGACCACGGGCAATTCTCTTCACACTCTTAACTGAACCTTTTGCTGGAGTTAAATTATTTAAATTCATTTTTCTTCGGTTTAAAGATTCTACTCAACAACTTGAATTAAGTGTTGTACTTTTTTTATCATTCCAAGGATTTGAGGTGTCCCCTCTTTTTCAATTACTTGATTCAATTTTCTAAATCCTAGGGCTTTAATCGTAGCTTTTTGAACAGCTGGACGTTTAATAGCACTTCTTACTTGCTTTATTTTTATTGTAGCCATGTCCGAAATATTAACCGTTAAACACTTTATCCAAGCTAATTCCACGTTGTTTAGCCACAGCAACAGCATCTCTCATTTGAGAAAGTGCGTCAAAAGTTGCTTTGATAACGTTGTGAGGATTCGAAGATCCTTGCGATTTAGCCAATACATTATGTACACCAACACTTTCTAAAACAGCACGCATCGCACCACCTGCGATAACTCCTGTACCATTTGTTGCTGGTTTAAGTAGAACTTGTGCACCTCCAAATTTCCCCTTTTGAGAATGAGGAACAGTTCCTCTTAAAATTGGAACTTTAATTAAGTTCTTTTTTGCATCGTCGATACCTTTAGTAATTGCTTCTGTTACTTCTTTAGCTTTACCAAGTCCGTGACCAACGATTCCATTTTCATCACCTACTACAACGATTGCTGAGAAACTAAATGTACGTCCACCTTTTGTAACTTTCGTTACACGGTTAACTGATACTAATTTGTCTTTCAACTCGATGTCAGCAGATTTTACTCTATTTCCTATTTGTGTTGCCATCGTTATTAAAATTTAAGTCCGCCTTCTCTTGCAGAGTCAGCTAATGATTTTACTCTTCCGTGGTATAAATATCCGTTTCTGTCAAAAACAACAGATGAAATACCAGCTTTAATTGCTTTTTCAGCGATTTCTTTTCCAATTACAGCAGCTTGAGCAACTTTATTTACCTTTTCAGCTGATTTATTATTGTAAGAAGACGCCGATACTAACGTAACTCCTATAGAGTCGTCGATCACTTGAGCATAAATTTGTTTGTTACTGCGAAACACAGTTAAACGAGGCGATTGAGCAGTACCAGTTACTTTTTTTCTGATTCTTCTTTTGATTTTTGCTCTTCTATTTATTTTACTAAATGCCATGATTACTTAAAATTATTTTTTACCTGCAGATTTACCAGCTTTTCTTCTAATATCTTCACCAACAAATCTAATACCTTTACCTTTGTATGGTTCTGGTTTACGAAGGGAACGAATTTTGGCAGCAACTTGACCAATCAATTGTTTATCAAAAGATTCTAAAGTTACAACTGGAGCTTTACCCTTTTGGGTTTCTGCAGATACCTTAATTTCATTAGGAAGTTCGATTGCAATTGGGTGAGAGTAACCTAGAGACAGTTCTAACAACTGACCAGTTGCAACCGCTCTATAACCTACACCAATAACTTCTAATTCCTTTTTAAACCCTTCTGAAACACCTGTGATCATATTGCTAATTAAACTACGGTATAAACCGTGTTTAGCTCTATGCGCAGGTGCATCTGATTCGCGGCTAAAAGTGATTGTGTTGTCCTCAAAAGACAAAGTAACACAAGAATCAATTTCTTGTGTTAATGTTCCTTTCGAGCCTTTAACAGAAACTATGTTTCCTTCCATTTTTACTTCTACTCCACTCGGGATCGTAATTGGGGATTTACCTATCCTTGACATTTTTACGAAAGTTTATTTATTAATACACGTAGCAGAGAACCTCTCCACCAACATTTTTGCTTCTAGCTTCTTTATCTGTGATTACTCCAAGAGAAGTTGAAACGATTGCAATTCCCAATCCATTCAATACTCTCGGCAATTCTGCAGAGGCGCTATATTTTCTTAAACCAGGACGAGAAGCTCTATCCAACTTTGTAATAGCTGGTACTTTTGTCGACTGATTGTATTTCAAGGCAATCTTGATGATTCCTTGTTTTCCATCTTCTTCGAATTTGAAATTCGTAATGTAACCTTGATCAAATAAAATTTGAGTCATGGCTTTTTTCACGTTTGAAGCAGGAATTTCTACCATTTTCAATTGTGCACTACTTGCATTTCTAATACGAGTTAGGAAATCTGCTATAGGATCTGTATTCATTCTTTTTCCTAATAATTAATTACCAACTTGATTTTTTAATTCCTGGGATTTTACCTGCTAATGCCATTTCACGGAAAGTTACCCTTGAAATACCAAATTGACGCATATATCCTCTTGGACGACCAGTTAATCCACAACGATTATGAAGACGGTTTTTAGCACCGTTAGCTGGCATTTTTTGTAGAGCCATCATAGCATCCCATTTTGCAGCAACTATTTCTTCATCAGTACTTGAAGATTTCAACGTAGCAACTAGTTCAGCTCTTTTTTTAGCATCTCTAGCAACCATTTTTTCTCTTTTGCGCTCACGCGCTTTCATTGATTCCTTAGCCATCTTTTTTTATTTTTTTGTAAATGGAAAACCAAAAGCATCTAAAAGTGCTTTACCTTCTTCATCGCTATCAGCAGATGTTACAAAAGTAATATCCATTCCTAAGATACGATTTACTTTATCGATATCAATTTCTGGAAAGATAATGTGCTCTTTAATACCTAAATTAAAATTACCTCTACCGTCAAATCCCTTTGGGCTAATCCCACGGAAGTCACGAGTTCTGGGTAAAGCAACAGCAATCAAACGATCTAAGAAATCATACATTTTCTCACCACGTAAAGTAACTTTAGTACCAATTGGCATACCTTTACGTAATTTGAAATTCGAGATATCTTTCTTAGAATTTGTAGAAATAGCTTTTTGACCAGCAATACGAGATAAATCTCCAACAGCATTATCAATTAACTTTTTATCTGCTACTGCGTCTCCAATACCTTGGCTCAACACAATTTTTTGCAATTTAGGTACACGCATAACGGTTTTGTACCCGAATTTTTCAGTAAGTGCAGGTATAATTTCCTGTGCATACTTTTCCTTAAGTCTTGGCGTATATTTCATTACTTAATCTCCTCCCCTGACTTTTTTGAATAACGTACTAATTTTCCTTCTTTGTTTGGTTTACGACCAATTCTCGAAGCAACTCCTTTATTAACAACCATTAGGTTAGAGATGTGGATAGTTCCTTCCATATCAATAATTCCACCTTCAGGATTAGATGCACTTGGTTTTGCGTGTTTTTTAATCATATTAACACCCTCAACAATTGCGCGATCTTTTTTCTTGTCAATTTTAAGAATTTTTCCTTCTTGCCCACGAGACTCACCTGCTAATATCTTAACGGTGTCTCCTACTTTAATGTGTAATTTCTTCAACATAATTTCCACTAATTTTAAAGTACTTCAGGAGCAAGAGAAACAATTTTCATGTAATTGTTCTCACGAAGCTCACGTGCTACTGGTCCAAAAATACGAGTTCCTCTCATTTCCCCTGCTTGGTTAAGAATAACCACAGCATTGTCATCGAAACGAATGTAAGAACCATCAGCTCTACGCACTTCTTTTCTTGTTCTAACTACCACAGCCTTGGCAACCGATCCTTTTTTAACGGCTCCAGAGGGCATTGCGCTCTTTACAGCAACTACGATTTTATCTCCTACAGATGCATAACGACGTTTTGTACCTCCTAAAACACGGATGCACAATACTTCTTTAGCTCCAGAGTTATCTGCTACTGAAAGTCTTGACTCTTGTTGTATCATTACTTAATTTTATTTAGCTCTTTCAACAATTTCTACTAATCTCCAATTTTTATTTTTGGATAATGGTCTTGTCTCCATGATTTTCACAGTATCACCGATATTGCAATCATTTGTTTCGTCATGGGCTACAAATTTAGTAGTTTTTTTGACAAACTTACCATATTTTGGATGTTTTACTTTTCTTTCAACTGCAACAACGATAGATTTCTCCATTTTATCGCTAGTAACAACACCAATTTTTTCTTTTCTTAAATTACGCTCTTCCATTTGAAGCTAATTTTATCAAGCCTAAGCTTGTGTGTTTCTTTTTGTCAATTCCGTATGTAAACGAGCTACTGATTTTCTCAAAGAACGAATCTGCAATGGATTCTCCATTGGAGAAACACTATGAGATAACTTCATTTTGCTCAATTGCTCTTCAAAAAGACCGATACGGCTTTTCAAATCTGCATCCGATAATTGACTGATTTCTATTTGTTTCATGTTAATCTTTATTTAACTGGTACCACATAGTCATTGCGAACAATGAATTTACATTTTACAGGTAACTTTTGTGCAGCTAAACGTAATGCTTCTTTTGCTGTTTCATAAGGAACACCGTCTGCTTCAAACATAATACGACCTGGTTTAACTACTGCTACCCAGTGACTTGGAGCACCTTTACCTTTACCCATCCTTACCTCTGCTGGTTTAGACGTTACTGGTTTATCTGGGAAAATTCTAATCCAAACCTGACCCTCTCTTTTCATGTAACGCGTAACTGCGATACGAGATGCTTCAATTTGTCTAGAAGTAATCCATCCTGGCTCCAAAGTTTTAAGTCCAAAAGATCCAAATGCAATAGTGCTTCCTCTTTCAGCTTCACCACGATTTCTTCCTTTTTGAACTCTTCTAAATTTGGTTCTTTTTGGCTGTAACATTTTCTAAATTTTTAATGTATTTGTTACTTCTTCTTTCTTTTACCTGCAGCAGGCTTACGATTTCCTTGAGATGGTGCTCCACTTCCTTTTGCAGAAGCTGCTGCCATGCCAATGTTTGGAGATAAATCTCTTCTTCCGTAAACCTCACCTTTACAAATCCACACCTTGATGCCGATTAATCCATAAGTTGTTAGGGCTTCACCTACAGCATAGTCAATATCTGCTCTGAACGTATGTAACGGAGTACGTCCTTCTTTGTACATTTCTGAACGAGCCATTTCTGCCCCATTCAAACGACCTGAGATTTTAACTTTGATACCTTCAGCACCCATACGCATCGTAGAACCAATAGCCATCTTGATTGCACGACGGAAAGAAATACGTGCTTCTAATTGACGAGCAATTCCATCAGCTACTAAACGAGCATCCAATTCTGGACGTTTCACCTCGAAAATATTGATTTGAATTTCTTTTTTCGTCAATTTTTTCAACTCTTCTTTCAACTTATCTACCTCTTGACCACCTTTACCAATAATCACGCCTGGACGTGCTGTATTGATTGTAACTGTAACAAGTTTAAGTGTTCTCTCAATAATAATTTTTGAGATACTAGCTCTAGATAGACGAGCATTTAAGTACTTACGGATTTTGTCGTCTTCAACGATTTTGTCTTTGTAATTTTTACCTCCATACCAGTTAGATTCCCATCCATGGATGAAACCTAATCTATTTCCTATTGGATTTGTCTTTTGTCCCATGCTATCTTTACTTATTTAGCTCCATCAACAATGATGGTAACGTGGTTCGATCTTTTTCTAATTCTATGTGCTCTTCCTTGAGGTGCAGTTTGAATACGTTTCATCATCATTGCAGAATCAACTTCAATTGATTTCACAACTAACTTTTCGTCTTCAATACTTTTACCTTCATTTTTTTGTTCCCAATTAGCAATTGCTGAACGCAATAACTTTTCAAGACTTTTAGAAGCAAATTTTGAATTATGTTGCAATATGTTTAGAGCCTTATTTACATCTACTCCCCTTACAAGATCTGCAACTAATCTCATCTTTCTTGGAGCGATCGGTGAAGCTTTCAAGCTAGCAATAGCAACTTGACTTTTCTCCGATTTTAATCTTTCTGCTCTTAATCTTTTTCTAGCACCCATTTGACTACTATTTTATCTTTTTTTATTTTTCTTATCTGCTCCGTGACCTCGGAAGTTACGTGTTGGAGAAAACTCACCCAATTTGTGACCTACCATATTTTCGGTAACGAAAACAGGAATAAACTTATTCCCATTATGAACAGCTACAGTTAAACCAACGAAATCTGGAGTAATTGTAGAAGCTCTTGACCATGTTTTAAGCACAGCCTTACTGTTTGAAGCTTGAGCTTCGTCAACGCGTTTCATTAATTTATAATGAACAAACGGCGGTTTTTTTAACGATCTACTCATATCTTATTTTTTTCTTTTCTCAATTATAAACTTATCTGAATACTTAGTCTTAGAACGTGTTTTGTATCCTTTAGCTGGCATACCGTTACGTGATCTTGGGTGTCCTCCAGAATTTCTTCCTTCACCACCACCCATTGGGTGATCAACTGGGTTCATTACCACACCACGAACTCTTGGTCTTCTACCTAACCAACGAGAACGTCCTGCTTTACCAGACACTACTAAACTGTGTTCAGAGTTTGAAACAGATCCAATTGTTGCTAAACAAGTTGTTAAAATCATTCTAGTTTCACCAGAAGGCATTTTAACGATTGCATAACGACCATCTCTTGCGTTTAATTGAGCATAAGTTCCAGCTCCTCTCGCAATAGCTCCACCTTTACCTGGCTTCAATTCAATGTTATGAATAACTGTTCCAAGAGGAACATCACTTAAAAACATTGCATTTCCAACATTAGGAGTTGCAGTTTTACCAGAAACAACAGTATCACCAACTTTCAAACCATCTGGAGCGATGATATACCTTTTCTCACCATCCACGTAAAACAATAATGCAATACGAGCGGTACGATTCGGATCATACTCAATAGTTTTGACAGTTGCAGGAATATCCTGTTTGTCTCTTTTAAAATCAATGATACGGTATTTTTGCTTGTGACCACCTCCAATATACCTCATGGTCATTCTACCATCATTGTTTCGACCACCAGACTTGCTTCCACCTACAGTTAAGCTCTTTTCAGGAACATTTGTAGTTACTTCAGCATAAGTACTGTTAATCTTGTGTCTTTGCCCTGGAGTTGTAGGCTTGAATTTTTTAAGACCCATTACTTTTTCTTAAATGTTATTAAACAAATCAATCGTTTCTCCATCTGCAACAGTAACAACCGCTTTTTTCCAAGGGTTATTTGGTTGCATAACGATACCTTTATTGGTGTGTTTCACCGAGGATTTACCACCGCCATAAGTTAATGTATGAACTTGTGTAATTTTTACACCATACATTTTTTCGACAGCTTTTTTAATTTCAATTTTGTTAGCCTTTCTATCTACAACAAAAGTAAAACGATTACGAGTTTCGCTCGCAGCGGTTGCTTTTTCAGTGATTAACGGCTTTTTTATAATTGTATTCATTACTAAATTAGTTTAGAATCTTTTCGATTACTTCGATTGAACTTTCAGCTAATACAACTTTTTTAGCATTTAACACATCGTATGTGTTTACTGAATCAGCTGTTACCACTTTTACTCGTTTTAAGTTTCTTGAAGATAAATATACATTATCATTTTTAGAACCCAAAATCATTAACACTTTATCATTTTGCAACTCTAAGCTACCAATTAAATTGATAAATTCTTGAGTTTTGATAGCGTTGAATGCTGGATCTTCCAAAACCATTAAACTATCGTTTTTCGCTTTATAAGTAAAAGCTGATTTACGAGCTAATTGTTTTAATTTCACATTCAATTTGAAATGATAATTTCTTGGTTTAGGTCCGAAGATACGTCCACCACCAACTCTTGTTCCTGACTTAACACTACCTGCACGTGCACCACCAGTGCCTTTTTGTTTTTTCAACTTACGAGTAGAACCAGAAATTTCAGCTCTCTCCTTTGATTTGTGGGTACCTTGACGACGATTCGCTAAGTGTTGTTTTACGTCTAAATAAATTGCGTGATCATTTGGTTCGATACCAAAGACTGCATCTGAAAGAGTTACTTTTTTAGAAGTAGCTTTTCCTTTTTGGTCAAATACTTTTACTTCCATTTTATTTCTCTATTAATACAGTTGAACCTTTAGCTCCAGGAACCGATCCCTTAACTACTACTAAATTTCTGTCGATCAAAACTTTCAAAATTTGAAGGTTTTCCATCATTACTCTTTTGTTTCCAGTTTGACCCGCCATTCTCATTCCTTTGAATACACGAGCTGGATACGAACAAGCACCAATAGAACCAGGAGCACGAAGACGGTTATGTTGACCGTGAGTTGCTTGACCAACACCACCAAAACCATGTCTTTTTACAACCCCTTGGAAACCTTTTCCTTTCGAAGTTCCTACAACACCAACGAATTCACCTTCTTCAAAGATGGATGCGTCAACTACATCTCCGAGATTTAAACCATCAAAACCTTTGAACTCAACAACCTTTTGTTTAGGAGTTGTGTTTGCTTTTTTGAAGTGACCTTTCAACGCATTTGGAGTACGATTTTCTTTTCTTTCTCCAAATCCTAATTGAACAGCCTCATAACCATCTCGATCTTGCGTCTTTAACTGAGTAACGACACAAGGACCAACTTCTAACACTGTGCATGGTGTTGCCTTACCCTCGGCACTGTAGATGCTAGTCATTCCGATTTTTCTACCAATTAATCCAGGCATACTTTAATTATAAATTATTAATTATAAATTATGAATAATGAATGAACATTAAACTTTAATTTCTACGTCAACTCCACTAGGAAGTTCTAAGCGCATTAATGCATCTACTGTTTTTGAAGAAGATGAATAGATGTCTAACAATCTTTTGTAAGAACATAATTCAAATTGCTCACGCGCTTTTTTGTTAACGTGTGGAGATTTCAAAACTGTGTAAATTCTTTTATGCGTTGGCAAAGGAATTGGACCGCTAACAACAGCACCAGTTGCTTTAACCGTTTTTACGATTTTTTCAGCTGATTTATCAACCAAATTATGATCGTATGATTTTAACTTTATTCTTATTTTTTGACTCATTTCCTTGACTATTAAGCGTTTACTTTACCGTTAACTTTATCGATTACGTCTTTAGCAACATTCGCAGGAGCTTCAGCATAGTGTGAAAATTCCATTGAAGAGTTTGCGCGACCTGATGATAATGTACGTAATTGAGTTACGTAACCAAACATTTCAGATAATGGAACATCAGCTTTTACAACTTTTGCACCAGCTCTATCATCCATACCTTTCATCATTCCACGACGACGATTTAAGTCACCCACGATATCACCCATATTTTCTTCTGGACATACAACTTCCAGTTTCATGATAGGCTCTAACAAAATTGGACGACATTTTTTAACCGCTTCACGGTAAGCCATTTTGGCACAGATTTCAAAAGATAAAGAATCTGAATCGACGTTGTGGTATGAACCATCCATTAATTCAACTTTCATTGTATCCATTGGGTATCCTGCCAATACACCATTTTTCATTGATTCTTTGAATCCTTTCTCAACGGAAGGAATAAATTCACGAGGAATGTTACCACCTTTAATTGTATTAACGAATTCTAATCCTGGTTTCTCTGCATTGTCTTGTGGAGTAATTCTCACATATATATCAGCAAATTTACCACGACCACCTGATTGTTTTTTGTACACTTCACGGTGATCAATAGAACCTGTAATTGCCTCACGGTAAGAAACTTGAGGAGCACCTTGGTTTACTTCAACTTTGAATTCTCTTTTCAAACGATCCACAATAATTTCAAGGTGAAGCTCACCCATTCCACTAATGATTGTTTGTCCAGTTTCTTCGTCAGTATTTACTTTAAATGTTGGATCTTCCTCAGCCAATTTATTTAATCCAATACCCAATTTATCTTGGTCAGCTTGAGTTTTAGGCTCAATCGCTAAACCAATAACTGGATCAGGGAAATTCATAGATTCAAGAATAATTGGATGACCTTCAGCACATAAAGTATCTCCTGTGCGGATATCTTTAAATCCAACTACCGCACCAATATCACCTGCACCAAGTTCCTCAATTGAGTTTTGCTTGTTAGCGTGCATTTGGAAGATACGAGAGATACGCTCTTTATTTTCTGTACGTGTATTGTAAACATAAGAACCTGCTGGTAATTTACCAGAATAAGCTCTAATGAAACACAAACGACCTACGAAAGGATCTGTTGCAATTTTAAATGCTAAAGCTGCAAAAGGCTCATCGTAAGAAGGTAAACGTGTTACTTCTTCATCCGTTTTAGGATTGATTCCAGTAATACCAGCAGTATCCATTGGAGAAGGAAGAATTTCCATTACCATGTCTAACATTGCTTGTACACCCTTATTTTTGAAAGAAGAACCACACATCATTGGAACAACTTTTCCAGAGATTGTAGCTTGACGCAATGCGTTCAAGATTTCTCTTTCAGTTAATGAATTCTCATCTTCGAAAAATTTCTCCATCAAAGACTCATCAAATTCAGCAACTGCTTCCAATAATTCACTTCTTAATCTTCTTGCATCATCAATAATATCAGCAGGAATTTCAACTTCTTGAAAAGTCATTCCCATATCATGATCATTCCAAACGATACCTTTAAAGTTGATTAAGTCAACAACTCCTTTGAAGTTATCTTCATCACCAATATTAATTTGTAAAGGTAAAGCATGACTTCCTAACATTTCTTTCACTTGTTTGCACACGCTTAAGAAATCTGCACCTTGACGGTCCATTTTGTTTACGAAACCAATTCTTGGAACATTATAGTTATTTGCTAATCTCCAGTTTGTTTCAGATTGAGGTTCAACACCATCTACTGCAGAAAACAAGAACACTAAACCATCCAATACTCTTAACGAACGATTCACCTCAACTGTAAAGTCAACGTGTCCCGGAGTGTCAATAATATTGATATGGTAATCTTGTCCTCTATATTTCCAACCAACAGTTGTTGCAGCTGAAGTAATTGTAATACCTCTTTCTTGCTCTTGCTCCATCCAGTCCATTGTAGCTCCACCATCGTGAACCTCACCAATTTTATGATTTACACCAGAGTAAAAAAGGATACGCTCAGTTGTTGTTGTTTTACCAGCATCAATATGAGCAGCAATTCCAATATTTCTTGTATATTTAAGATCTCTTGCCATTTCGATTAAAATCTAAAGTGTGAAAATGCTTTATTTGCCTCAGCCATACGTAAAGTATCTTCTTTTTTCTTGTACGCTGCACCTTCTTCTTTAGAAGCAGCAAGAATTTCAGAAGCTAATTTACCAGCCATTGATTTCTCATTACGTTTACGAGCGTAACCAATCAACCATTTCATTGCTAAAGAAGCTTTTCTATCTTCACGCACTGGAGTTGGAATTTGGAAAGTAGCACCACCTACACGGCGAGATCTAACTTCTACACTTGGAGTAACGTTCTCTAATGCCTTTTTAAAGGTATCAAGAGCAGTTACTTCTTCTACTTTAGTTTCAATGATTTCTAATGCATCATAAAAAATCTTGAACGCTAAGTTTTTTTTCCCATCATACATCAAGTTATTAACGAATTTCGTTACTTGAATGTCGTTAAACTTTGGATCTGGGAGGATCGGGTTCTTTTTGGCTTTTCTTCTTCTCATCTTTTCTAGAAAGCTTTAATTATTTTTTCGCTTTTGGTCTTTTAGTTCCATACTTAGAACGGCGTTGTGTACGACCTTCAACACCAGCAGTATCTTCTGCACCTCGTACGATGTGGTATCTTACCCCTGGAAGATCTTTTACTCTTCCACCACGTACAAGCACCAAAGAGTGCTCCTGTAAGTTGTGTCCTTCACCTCCGATATAAGCATTCACTTCTTTACCGTTAGTAAGACGTACTCTGGCTACTTTACGCATAGCTGAGTTCGGCTTTTTAGGAGTAGTGGTGTAAACCCTTACACATACCCCTTTGCGCTGCGGACAAGAATCAAGAGCAGCTGATTTGCTTTTCTTAACTACTGCCGTGCGTCCCTTGCGAACTAATTGTTGGATAGTTGGCATAAATTACTCTAACTTTATATTAATAAAAAATTATCTCAAACATACTTTGAGGGGTGCAAAGATAGAAAGAAAATCTTAGAATGCAAGTGTTTAGCAAAAAAAAGTGCGTTTTTTTAACAATTTAATGTTTAAGACTTTTTTTGCTGGCTTCGAGAGCAATCTTGTTGACTTCGAGTGCCTCAGTCAACAAGATGATTTCAAGCTGCTGACTGAGGCTCTGGAAGGCATCAGCTTGTTTAATAAATTATCAACAGTAATAAAAAAAGCCCCCATTTCTGAGGGCTAAATTAAAAAAATTGATTTCCTATTATTCTAAAATAATCTTTTGACAATTTTCTCCTGCTTTGATGAAATATTGACCAGCAGAAAGTGAACTTAAATCAATTTGTTTTTCTGTCGTTGTAAATAAAATTCTACCGCTTAAATCTAGAATTTGATATTCTCCAATGTAATCCGTTTTTACGGTTAAGAAATGAGAAGTTGGGTTTGGGTATAAATTAAAATCTACGATGTCTGATTCACTTACTGAATTTGTTTGTTGATTTTCATTATTAACAACTAAGATTTTATACATATAACTTGCAACACTATTACTTTGATATGTAATAAAGATACCAAAATTTTGAAATCCAGTTTGAAATGTGTAAGAATATGGCAAACCATCAGGGTATTGAAATAGTTGACCTGTTGGAACACCATTAACATTAAGTTGAGTAAAAACAGCATATGCTGTAGGCATAGCAGAGACATTAATATTAATACTCTCACCTGGATTTAAGTAGAGTGTATCATCATATCCATTAGGATTGAGAGTACCGCTTGTAAAAGTATCACTGGATGTAAATGTAGTATCTAAACTTTGAGAAGTTGCAAAGAATGATGTTAGAATGAGGGACAGGGATAATAGTGTTTTTTTCATGGTTGTTGAATTTAAGTTTATTTGGTATTTAGGGTCTGCTGAAAAAGTATAAACCTTTGATTTTTGTGGGTTATAGCTTATTTTTGCACAACCAAGTGCAAGGAAAAATGAAAAAACTTTCAAAAAACCGTGCATCTCGACCAAA